>JAHFBX010000021.1 GCA_023249815.1 Candidatus Eiseniibacteriota bacterium | reverse complement strand
GCCCGGGGCGACAGGGTCCTCATACCTTGGCATTGACAGGTAGTCTCGATCCGTGCCGAACAGCCAACCCCGTCGCCTCTGTTCTCATTGCGCGCGGATGCTCGGTGGCCCGACAGGACATCGCCACCGGCCGAGGCGTATGACCTCGAACCCGGTCTATCCGTCCTAGCGACTCGTCAGTAGTCCCGGATAGCCAGTGTGCCAGGCTTAGTCGAAGGAGTGAGCGTCTCCTTGATGCTCACGATCTGCGGCCAATAGGACTCGTTGCAGCGAGGACGTGCCACCTCACCCGGCCATCACACCCGCACGCGCCGCCGGGCCTAGCGTACGCGCCCCGCATCGTCAGCGAAGTACCACTGCCTTTCGAATCATGGAAACACCACCGATGCTAATGTGAAAAAAGTAGATTCCACTTTCAACCGATCTGTTTGTCCCATCTACGCCGTGCCACAAGAACGTGTGGGTCCCTGGTGAGAGCTTCTGAGCTGCCGCCAGCGTCAGAATTTCCCGGCCCGCGACATCTACGACCCGCACGGTAATGGATCTCGCTACATCGAGCCTCAGACGAAGCGCGATTCGATCTGGCGAAGGGTTCGGCCAGGGCGGCAGCACCTCGAGGTCATTGAAGAGCCGAGCGTTCACTCCGAGTACATCCGACGTGACAATGGCGGCTATACCATAATCGAACGCACCGCCAGCATAGAGGTAGCTGCCGCCGACTGTGAGAGTTCGGACGTTGTTTGTATTGCGCATCTCGTGGAGGTTGGGCTGCCACGATTTCGCGAGACCGGTAGATGCATCGAGTGCGGCGATACCGTGTCCCGAGCTGCCCCCAATGTTGCCGAACCACCCACCTGCGTAGACCGTCGAGTGGTCCACAGACATGGCCCAGACTAAGCCGTCGGCCTCAGGAGCCCACGATGTGGCGGCTCCGGTCAGCGCATCGAGGGCCGCGACATAGGAGCGCGGTTGTCCCCCGATGTCGGTGAATGCTCCACCTACGTAAACCCGTTCTCCATTGACTGCCAGAGTGTGGACCGCTTGGTTGGCGTTCGGATTCCAGGCAGTAGCGATGCCCGTACCTGCGTCCAGCGCGGCAATGCCGGGCCTAGTCTGCCCACCAATACTGATGAAGTTGCCGCCTGCGTATACGGTCGGACCGCTGATGCCCAGCGTCCAGACAAAGCCGCTGCAGTTTGGATCCCAGCTTGTCGCGAGTCCTGTTGCGGCATCGAGTGCGGCGATGCCCCTTCTGACCTGGCCGCCGATTGCCGAGAAGCCTCCGCCGGCATAGACGGTCGGTCCGCTGACCGATATCGTGACCACGGCATCATTCGCATGTGGATCCCAACTGGTTGCGTGACCGGTCGTCCGGTCCACGGCTGCTACGCCACTCCGAAATTGTCCCCCGATCTGATTGAACTGGCCACCGACATACACTTTCGTTCCAGCGGTTGTGAGGGCCCACACGATCCAGTTCGCACCAGGATTCCATTCGGTCGGAAGTCCTGAGGCGGCGTCCACAGCTGCAATGAAGTGCCTAGTCCGTCCGCCGATGCCCTGCCCCCCTCCCACATAGACGATCCCCGGAGCGGACCCAAGATAGACTACGGGCGCCAACGCATTCGGATCCCATGCCGTCGCCTGGCCGGTGCTCGCGTCCAAGGCGGCGACGTGCCTTCTCGGCTGACCGCCCGCATTAAGGAATGGCCCACCGAGGTATACGGTGCCTCCGCTCACATGCACAGCGTAGACCCAATCGTCCGGATCTGGATTCCATGCTGTCGCGAGACCCGAGGCGCAATCGATCGCCGCAATGAACCGCCTAGGCTGTCCACCAATACTGGTGAAGACGCCCCCCGCAAAGACAGTGGCCCCGCTCACGGCAAGCGCGTAGACCGGACCATCTGCCGAGGGATTCCAGCTCGTAGCTTGTCCGGTGGTGATATCTAGAGCGGCAATGTTGTTGCGCGGCTGCCCGCCTAGATACTCGAAGTATCCTGCGACGTACACGGTCGCCCCGTTGATCTCCACGTCGAAAACCGCCAAGAGGGGAAAGGGCGCTGGGTTCCAGGCGGTGGCGAGTCCTGTGTCCGTGTCCAAGGCTGCCAGGCCGTACCGCACCTGATCGCCGAGCATGGAGAACTCCCCGCCAGCATAGATAGTCTGGGCGTGCATTGCCAGAGTCCTCACGGGGCCATTCGCTGTCGGATTCCAATCCGTCGCCAGCCCCGTCGTGGCATCTAGGGCCGCAAGATAGTTCCTCCATTGGCCTCCAATGCTGGGACCGAAGCTACCCTTGAAATAGCCTCCGACGTAGACCGTGGTCCCGCTCACAGCTAGAGCACTGACAAGGGCATTCGCAGTGGGGTTCCAATTCCCAACGGTCTTGTCTCCTCGGATGTGGGCCAGGTTCATACGTGGTACTCCAGCAACGGATGTGAAATCGCCACCGATGTACCACCCATCCGCACCGTCGGAGACGGCGGCATAAACGATGCCATTGACCAAGGGGAAGCCCGCGAGAGGGACCCCCGCGATTGGGTCTACGGGCACGAAGCCCCCAGTATTGGGGCCGACCCAGTTGAAATCCCCACCCATGTAAAGCGTGCCCTCGGCCAGGGCCGTTGCGTACACCGTTCCATCCGTTCGGCAGAAGTCGCGACGGAGATCTTGTGCATTGGCAAGAGGAGTAATCATGACCGCGGCTGTGACCAGCGATAAGACCGCTGAGGAGAGGCGCTGCCCCCAGCCCACGCGAGCTGGCCAAAGCCATCGCCAGCGGGTCCGGCATATGGTGGGGTGGGCGGTATCGCCTGCGCCGTCGCGCATCACCTTACCCTCAAGGCTGTCCGTTTGATGGCGGTTCTGGCACCCGTCTCATCGGAGTCGGAGCGAACTCCGAGTTTCGTCTTCGAAGCCTACGCTCGGGACGCTACTCGCCCAAAGAAGATTTACGACATCGCGCGGCGGTAGCGCCCTCGGCGCTCACTGACCCGATCGCCACGCACCGTGGCGCGCGCGCCACGCCAGGCGCAGCGAGCGTGCAGCCCTCACGGCCCAACCCTGCGCCAGTCGCGGCTTTGCGCGCGCCAGCCCGGCCGCTAAGGTGGTACGGGGTTTGCCTATCGCCACGGGCTTACCCCCGACAATTCCGGAGGCGACGTGAACCCCCATCGCATTCCCGCCACCTTCCCCCGCGTTCTCCTGCTGGTCGCGGCGTGCGCGCTCCTGCGTGCTGCCCCTGCCAGCGCGGAGGCCCCCGCGATGGCCGACTCCAGCTACAAGTCGAGTCCGAGCTTCAAGGTGCCGTATCCGTTCTTCGACAGCACCGGTCACGAGCCGCGGATCGCGGCGACGATCCCGCTCGAGACCGAGGCCGAGGCCGATTGGTTGCGCGCGCCCATGGGCGATCACCTGCTCGACCATCCCGAGCCGTGGACCGCGCACCATCCGTCGCGCTCGGACGAGACGCAGCTCGTGCTGGACTACAACCGCGTCGACCTCGTGCGCTACGGCGCGCACTTCCAGGCGCAGCGACCGCTCACCATGTACCCGCGCCTCGGGGCGCGGTTCGAATACGCCACCGGCCGCAAGCGCACGCTCTACGGCGTGCAGCTCGAGCAACCGCTGCTGCCCACGGCGCGGTTCGTGTTCGGTGTGAGCACGGTGCGGCGCACGGAACACCCCGACCTGCAGCAGGTGGACGACCTCGAGAACTCGTTGGCACTGTTGTTCTCGCGCACCGACTACCGCGACTACTACGAGCGCGAGGGCGTGGGCGTCTACGCGTCGTGGCGCGTGCCCGATTTCTCCACGGTGAGCCTGCACATGCGCGGCGACGAGTACCGCTCGCTCACCGCCAACCGAGACGACGTGGTGTCGTGGTTCCGGCTCACCCGCCCGATCCGCGACAACCCCGCGGTGGACGATGGCCGCACGCGCTCGGTGCTGTTCCGGCTGGAGCGGCTGGCGCGCCGGGCGGGCGGCACGCGCGCCGGGCTCTACCACTGGATCGAGTTGGAGCGTGCGGGCGGCGAGCTGGGTGGTGACTTCGACTACCTACGCCTGTTGGGCGACGTGAGGAGCGTGCTGCGGCTCTCCCCCGCCACCACGCTGTCGCTGCGCGCCGTGGCGGGCTCGTGTACGGACGGCGCGCTGCCCCGGCAGAAGCGCTTCGGCGTGGGCGGCGTGGACGGCCTGCGCGCGCACACGCTGAACGCGCGCACGGGCAACCAGGTGGCGCTCGCACAGGGCGAGTACACGGTGGGCCTGTGGGCGCTCCGCGGCGAGGGCTTCGAAGCGGGGCTGCACGCCATCGCGTTCATGGACGCGGGCAGCGCGTGGGACAACCCGAGCAATCGCTGGGACGTGACGAACCAGCGCTTCGTCACCGATGCCGGCGTCGGCTTGGCCACCAGCGAGGACGACGTGCGCGTGTACGTGGCTCGCGACCTCACCGCCCGCGACGCCGACTGGGTCTGGTCAGTGCGATTGCAGCGTCCCTTCTAGCGAGAGTCCACCCACAGCCTTGCTCCCCTTCCGCCTCCCCGACCCCCGTCCGCACAGGCGTGCCATTCGGCGCCTGGGCGGCGCCGTTTCACTTGCCCTGGCGTTCGTGGCGGTGGTCGCGACGCCGGCGCTCGCGTTCAAGATCACCGCGATCCGTCCCGCGCGCGACGCGAGCGGCCAACTGTGGGTGGAGCTACGCATCGAGGAGCCGCTCGAGCCGCGCGTCGCCGCCAGCCTGGGCCGCGGCATGCCGGCCACGCTCACGCTGCACGCCGAGCTGTGGCGCCGCCGCAATGGCTGGTTCGACCGCATGGAGCGTGCGGTGGATGCCACGTTCCGCATGCACTACGACGTCTGGAGCGACTCCTGGCTGCTGGTTCGCCCCGGGTCGAGCCCGCTCGTCGTGAGGTCGCTCGATTCGCTGAGCAGCGCGCTCGAGCGCACGCTCGCGTTCAATGTCAGCCCGCTCGCGCGCTTTGGGCCCGATGTGTCCTGCTATGTCGTGGTGAGCGCGTCGCTCCGCCCGTTGAACATCGAGGACCTGACCGAGGTCGAGACCTGGCTCTCGGGCGAGGTGAAGGAGAAGAAGCGCTCGCCGTTCGGGTTCCTGACCGGTGTGCCCGTCTCGCTGTTCGACGCCGCGCGTAACTTCGCGGGCTTCGGCGACGAGCGTTCGCGGCTGATCAGCGCCGACTTCACGCCGGCCACGCTGCCGCCGTTCCGGCGCTAGCGCGCGAGCACCACGCGCACCGCGCCGCCCTGCGCGTCACGCGCGCGGGCGAACACCATCTCGCCGCGCACCGAGCGGCCCGACGCGTCCTCGCCGTTCCATGTCCACGCCACCGACGAGCCGCCCACCACCGGCGTCACGCTGGCGAGGCGGCGCCCCGCGGCGTCGAACACGTCGAGCACCGAGGCGCTCGTGCCGAGGCGCGAGAACGTCACCGCGCCGCGCGCCACCGGGGCGGCGGTAAGCCGCGCGCTCGCCGCAGGGGCCGACGCGTCGGCCAGCGACTGCATGAACTCGGCCAGGCCCGCCACCTGCGTCGAATAGCTGAGCGTGGCGTTCTCGATCGTGCCCGTCGAGTTGGCAGCGGCGCCGCCGAACAGCGCGCGGAAGTCCTCGGCCCAGATCTCGTGCGGACGGTCGGCGTGCGCGCTCTCGGCCGTGTAGGTATCTCGCGACAGCCCGCGGATGCGCATGAACTCGGCCCAGCCCTGCTCATCCGAGTCGGGCAGCACCGCATGCTGGACGACGTGGCCCAGCTCGTGGACCAGCTCGGCATGCTGGTGCTCGCGCGACAGCGGCCGCACGCCCGGCGAGAGCAGGATCAGCCCCGCGCCGGCGGCGGACTCGAGGCTCGCGCGACGCGGGAACGGCAGGATGAACACTTCGGCGGAGAGGCCGCGGATCGGGTAGCGGACGAGCGACAGCGCCGCATCGACCTCGGACGAGTCGAACGCGTGGAACTCACCGTCGCCGGGGTTCGTGACGACGGGATCCGTCGTGGAGGTGACCAGCTCCCAGCGCGTGCCACCGGGCAACTCGAGCCACAGTCGGCCGTCCTGCTCGTGGCAGAAGTCGCGCAGCGTCTCGCCCGCGTCGTGCACCACGATGCCGGCGACGCGGACGGGCGCAGCGGCTAGCTCGCTCGACCTGGCGGTAGCGGCCGCGAGGGCGAGCCCGAGCGCGATGCAGAACGCGACGGCCAGGTGAGTGGGGCGCGTGTGGGGTACGCCGCTGGCGAGTGCCATGCCTCTCACCCATCGCCACGAATGTGCCAGCGGTGGGTCGCGAGGCACCGTGGCGGTGAGATTTACACGGCAGTATAGACCACTGCGCCGCAACAGCTTCAGGAGTTCTCCGGCGGCGGGCTCCGGGGTCGCGACGCGCGTGCGGGCGCCGCGCGCGCGCTAGACGGGGGTTCTTCCCCAGACGCGCAAACGCCGTGGGTGCGTGCACCCACGGCGACGAGCGGCGGTTGGCGATGCGGGGTGCGACCTGGAGTCGGTCGGGGGCGCCCAGTCCTGCGCCCGCCGAAGTCCCGCAGATCAGGTCGTGACGGTGGCCCCGGACGGCGCGCTCGGCGCCGGCGCCGGGCCGGCTCCGGGCTCGTGCAGGTCACGCGGCCGCGAGCCGGCGCGCGACAGCAGGAACGCCCCCGTCCCGATCGTGGAGAGCCCCAACAGCAACAGCACGCCCACAAGCAGGAAGAACAGCGCCGCCGTGCGCACCACGCCCGGGGTCTCCCACAGGATGGCGCCGAAGCCGAAGATGGAGGCCACGAGCAGCGAGCCCGAGACCAACGGCGCCGTGAGGCCGCCCTCGCCGAGCCGGCGTCGCGTGAGCTTGCAGCCGAGCACGTAGGTGGCGGCGATCTGGCCGGCGTAGAGCACGGCGATGTAGGCGAACGGCAGGAAGATCGCGATCGGGATGCCGACCACGGTCACCATGAGCAGCAGCATGCTCATGAGCATGAGCGGCCCCGACACGATGCCGAGCGCCAGCGACGCCGCGGTGCGGCGTGACGAGGTGACCGCGATGCGCGCGAGCCGCCCCGGGAACACCATCGCGCCAATCCAACCGAAGAACAGCGAGACGAGCCACGCGAGCACGATGCACATGAGCACGACGGGCAATCCGGGGAGGCCGAGCGTGAACGGCAGGAATCCCACCTGCACGGTCTGGCCGCCGACGTGCGCGCCGCTGCCCTCGCGCAGCGCGCCGCCCACCGACACCGCGTCGCCGTTCACGCGAGCCCCCGGCTCCAGGTCGAGCGAGCCGAACACCGCCACGGCGGAGCCCGTGACCTCGCCTTCCACGCGCACCGAACCGAACACCGCGACGACGTCGCCGTCCACGCGCTCGCCGGGCGCCACCCGGGCGTCCGAGAACAGCCGCACGATGCCGCTGCCGTTGCCGTGCACGACGACCGGGCCGGCATCGAAGTCGCCGCGGAGTGTCACCGACGTGCTGTCGCTGTCGGCGTCGCTGATGATGCGCGTGACCACGATGCCGTGGCGGTCGATCTCGACACGCCGTGTCTTGCCGTCGTCGGTGGTGACGGTGACCTTGCCCGCCGCGTGGGCGGGTATCACGAACAACAGCGCCGCGGCCGTGAGAGCCGCGGCGGTCCTACAGACCCAATAGGCCAACATGCGGGATCTCCTCGGTCTCGCGCGCCTCGCGCGGGCGCATCCACCACAGCACGGCCGCGCACACGAACACTGCGGCCAGCAGCGTGAGGAACACGGCGGGGTGCGCGAGCGCGCCCCACATGAGCTTGAGCAGGCGGCCCAGTCCGCCGCTGCCCGTGAGTACTTCACCCAGGCGCGCCAGCCCATCGCTCATGGAGCGCACGACGAACGTGCCGGTGTCGGTGAGCGCGCGCGTGCCGGCGGCGATCACGCCGCGGAGCCACGCGCTCGGGCCCGGCAGCACGAACGCCGAAGCGATCAGGCCGAGGCTCGCGGCGATGGTGCCGGCGTAGGCCCAGCCCACCACCTTCACCCAGCGCGGCGTCCGGTTCGGCAGGACCTCGTCCATGATGCGCGCGAACAGCTCGGGACGCGGGTCCAGGAGCGGCAGGGCCCGTAGCTCGCTCCATACCACGCGATACGCGGCCGCTTCGGCCTGGCACTCGGCGCAGGTCGCGAGGTGCGCCTCGAATCTCGCCGCGTCGTCGTGCGGGAGTTCGCCGTCCAGCCAGTCCTGGACCCTGAGCGTATCGGGGCAGTGGTTCATCACGGTTCCTGGATGCGGTCCTTCATGAGTGCACGTGCGCGGTGGATCCTGGCTTTCACCGTCCCGAGGGGCAGTTGCAGCGCCTCGGCGATCTCCTCGTAGGACAGGTCCTGCTGGTGTCGCAACAACACGACGATGCGGTAGTGCTCGGGAAGGCTGTCGATCAGGGCAACCGCCCGGGATTCCTCTTCGGCATGCGACGTGATCTCGTCGGGCTTCAAGCCCGGGTCCTCCACGTCCATCGTCCGTTCTTCCGTGGAACCCGGTTCGGCGACCTGGAGCGACACCGTCTTCACCCGCCGGCGCCGGAGATGGTCGATCGCCAGGCGCGAGGCGATGGTGAAGATCCACGCCGCGAACGGCCGCTCCGTGTCGTACCGGTCGAGCGCCCGGAACACCTTGACGAAGGTCTCCTGGACCAGGTCCTCGGCATCCTCGGCCCGCCGCACCACTCGCATGAGCACCGAGTAGACGGGCCGCTCGTACCGTCGGACCAGGTCCCGGCAGGCGCGTTGGTCGCCCGACAGGCACCGGCGGACGAGTTCGGCGTCTTCGCCGCCGCTCACGTCCCCGGGATCCAGTGGCGGCTACGCGCTCGGACGGCCGAATGTTTCATGGCGGGGCACATTAGGTTCGCCGTCAGGAGTGGGTCAAGAATCGCGGCCCGAATGCGTTAGGGGCGGGCGCCGCGCCGGGCCGGTGAGTGTCCAGGTGCCCGGCTCCGCACCGGCACCGGGCCGCCCGCGGCTTGCGACACCCGAACCGTCCGGGCTAGCCTGCCGCGCGATGCTGACCATCTCCGCCCTTCGCGCCCGCGAGATCCTTGACTCGCGCGGCAACCCCACGCTCGAGGTGGACTGCCTGCTGGAGGGCGGGGCGCTGGGCCGCGCCGCGGTGCCTTCCGGGGCCTCCACCGGCGAACACGAGGCCATCGAGCTCCGTGACGGCGACGCCAAGCGCTACCGGGGCAAGGGGGTGCAGAAGGCCGTCACCCACGTCGGCGAGGCCATCGCCCCGGCGCTGCTTGGCATGAGTGCCTACGAGCAGGGCGCGGTGGACGCTCTCCTGCTCGAGCTCGACGGCACACCCAACAAGGGCCGGCTGGGTGCCAATGCGCTGTTGGGAGTGTCCATGGCCGTGGCGCACGCCGCGGCCGCCGCGCTCGAGGTGCCGCTCTACCGCCACCTGGGCGGCGCGCACGCGCACGTACTCCCGGTGCCGCTCATGAACGTGGTGAACGGCGGCGCGCACGCGGACAACAACGTGGACCTCCAGGAGTTCATGATCGTGCCGCTCGGCGCGCCGAGCTTCCGCGAAGCCCTTCGCTGGGGCGCCGAGGTGTTCCACGCGCTGCATGCCGTCTTTAAGAAGCAGGGGCTCGCCACGGCCGTGGGTGACGAGGGCGGCTTCGCGCCGAACCTGCGCACGAACGAGGACGCGCTGAAAGTGCTGCTCACCGCCATCGAGACCGCGGGGTACGAGCCCGGCGAGCAGATCGGGCTGGCGCTCGACGTGGCGGCGAGCGAGCTGTGGCAGAATGACGGCAGCGGCTACCTGCTCGCCGGCGAGGGCGGCAAGAAGTTGACGAGCGCGCAGATGGTGGACTGGTACGCGGGGCTCTGCGAGCGCTACCCGATCGTGAGCATCGAGGACGGGCTCGACGAGAACGACTGGGCCGGCTGGGCGCTCTTGACCGAACGCCTGGGCAGCAAGGTGCAGTTGGTGGGCGACGACCTGTTCGTGACCAACGTCACGCGCCTCGCCCGGGGCATCCGCGAGAACGTGGGCAACTCGATCCTCGTCAAGGTGAACCAGATCGGCACGCTCACCGAGACGCTGGCGTCCGTGGAGATGGCGCAGCGCGCGGGCTGGACCGCGGTGATCTCCCACCGCTCGGGCGAGACCGAGGACGTCACCATCAGCGACCTGGCGGTGGCCACGAACGCTGGCCAGATCAAGACCGGATCGCTCTGTCGTACGGACCGCGTGGCGAAGTACAATCAACTCCTGAGGATCGAGGAACAGCTGGGCTCGAGTGCCCACTACCCGGGACGCCAGGCGTTTCGCGCACTGCGCAAGCAAACCTGATCCGCTGGACATCGAGTCGGCCACGGCATGGATGCCGGGGTGTGCCGCTGACAGGGAGGTCCCGATGAGCGAAGCGAAGAGTATTCGATGAGCGAAGCGAAGAGTATTCGATGAAGCCGCGTGATCACTCCCGCCGCTTCTTCACCCGCCCGCTCGAAGCCGTCGGCCTGGGTGCGCGCGCGCACCACATCCCGCGCTGGTTCTGGCTCGCCGCGGCGCTGTGGCTCGCGTGGGTGGGCGTGCTCTCGGATCACAGCGTCTGGCGCATCGTGCAGTTGAAGCGCGAGATCGCGAGCGCCGAGCGCGATGCGCGTGAGCTCAAGAAGTCCACGGCCGCGCTCGAGTCTCAGATGAGCGACCCCTACTCGCGCAAGTTCCACGCCGAGGAGGTCGCGCGCACGCAACACGGCTGGGCCGCACCCGGCGAGATCGTCTACCGCTTCCGCGGCGACGAGACGAAGGCCGACACCACGCGCTGAGGTGGTGAGAGAGGACCCGCGCGCAGCGCCGTTTCGCGCCACGACCCGCTCGCGACGGGCTCGCTACAATCCTACGACCGCGGCCATTCGGAAGCCGATCCCGCCCACGTCGAGCCTGAACGGCTGGTTGGTCTGCGGGTTGATGAACACCTGGCCGGTGCGCTCGTCGACGAGGCTCGCCAGCTCGCCGCTTCGGTAGTTCGCCGACAGCAGCACCGAGTAGCGCGCGGCGAAGAACATGTGCACGCCGCCCTCGGCGTAGTAGCCGGGCGAGTCCTGCGTGGCGGCGGTCTGGATCGAGCCGCCGAACTGCGCCGTGGTGGCCGAATCGGCGCCCGAGAGCTGCTGCAGGAACGTGATGCGCGAGTGCGTGTACTGCACGAGCCCGCCGCCCGCGAACACGCGCGCCTGGAAGTCGCCCTGGTTGTAGGGCTGCAGGTAGTAGCTGGCGCCCAAGTGCACGGGAACGGTGAGGATCTCGGCGCGCACGTTGATGGACTGCGACAGCGCCGGGAGATACTCCTTCGAGGTCGAGGCACGCTCGTGGCCGAGGCCCGCGTTGATGGACAGGTTGCGGGTCACGAAGTAGCGGAGCTCGGTGTCGAACAGCCAGGTGAACTTGACCTTCTCCAGCGGCTCGAAACCATGGGGCGCGAGCGTGACCCGGTTGTAGAAGTCGAGTCCCTCGTTGAAGTCGCCTGCATTGATCCCGGTGGGCGTGCCCGAGATGGCGACGTTCAGCCGGTGAATCTCGGCCGCCGCGAACGCCGAAGAAGGCGCGAGAAAGACGACGGCGGCAAGGGCCGCCAGGACTGCGGACCGAGGACGGAACAACGTGACCTCCATGGAGTTGCGGGGCGGAAGGAGTGCGACGTGTGCAGCCCCGGTCAAGACGCGGCAGCATAACGATGTGCGGCGCTTGGAGGCAACCCCGGGGGGTTGACAATCCGACCGATGCGGGCCTAAGTTGCTGCTACTTGATGCGGGGTGGAGCAGCCTGGTAGCTCGTCGGGCTCATAACCCGAAGGTCGCTGGTTCAAATCCAGCCCCCGCTACCACTTGAGGCCCGACCGGGCGACCGGTCGGGCCTCGACCCTTTTCGCGGCCGCGCTCCCTACCGCCCGCCCGCCCTCGACACCGTGAACAGGGCGTCCACGCCCATCATGAGGAACAGGGCGAACAGGTACGCGATCGAGTAGCGGAACAACGACTGGGCGGCAGGAGTGCCGGGATTGCGGTAGAGCCGCACGGCGCCGGCGACGAAGCCTGCCCCGAGCAGGCCGGCGCTCAAGGTGTAGAGGAGCCCCAGACCCGCGAGCGGCGCGACCACGAGTGTGCTGCCCACCAGCACGAGCGTGTAGAGCAGGATCTGGCGTCGCGTCTCGGGCTCGCCGTGCGTCACTGGCAGCATCGGCAGGCCGGCGCGTTCGTAGTCGTCGCGGCGGTAGAGCGACAGCGCCCAGAAGTGTGGCGGCGTCCACAGGAAGATGATGCTCGCGAGCAGCACCGCCGGCAGCTCGACGCGGCCGGTCACCGCGGCCCAGGCGATCAAGGGCGCCGAAGCGCCTGCGCCGCCGCCGATGACGATGTTCAGGGGCGTGCGCCGCTTGAGCCACACGGTGTAGAACCACGCGTAATAGACGATCGAGGCTAGCGCGATGCCCGCGGCGAGCGCGTTCGCGGTCACGAGCAGGACCGCCAGCGCCAAGACGCCAAGCACGATCCCCAGGCCCAGAGCCGCCACGGGCGGCAGCGCGCCCGAAGGCAGGGGCCGCGTGCGCGTGCGCCGCATGAGCGCGTCGATGTCACGGTCGAAGTAGTGGTTGAAGCTCGCCGCCGACGCCGCCGAGAGCGTGATGCCCACGAGCGTGCCCCAGAGCAGTCGCGGCTCCGGCCAGCCGTGCGCGGCCAATTGCATGGCCGGTACGCCGGTGAACAGCACGAGCATGACGATGCGCGGCTTGGTGAGCTCGAGCCACGCGCCGAGCGACGCGCTGCGCGTGCGCGGCGCGGTGACGTCGTTCGCCGTGCTAATCGCGCCACCGCCCCGGCCAGCACGCGCTCACCCGCCGGCAGGACGCTCAGCCGGAACGTCGCGACGAGCGCCAGCGCCAGCATGAACGCGGCGTTTGCCAGGTGCAGCGCCGACGCCCACACCGGGATCCCGAGCAACAGGTTCACCACGCCGATCGCACCCTGCACCAGCACCAGCACGAACAACGTGACGCCGACGCGGCGCACCGAAGCTTCAGGCGCGCGACGCGCGAGCAGCGCGAGCGCTCCAAGATAGGCCGCGAGCAGGTACGCGCCGTAGCGGTGCGCCATCTGGAGGCCGACCAGGCCCGTGAACGGCGGGAACCACTCGCCGTTGCACGTCGGCCAGTCGGGGCAGACGAGGCTCGCGTGATTCGTGCTCACCATGCCGCCGAGCACGGCCTGCGTCCAGATGGCGGCCGTGGCGATGAAGAACCCGGCGAGCAGCCCGGCCGAGCGCGATCCCGTGGCCGGCGCCTCACGCGACTCGTGCCGTGCGACCAAGCCAAGCGTGAGCAACGCCGCGAACAGGAGCAGCGCCATCGCGAGGTGGCCGCTCACGACGTTGGGATCGAGAAGCTTCCACACGGTGAGCGCACCCAGGAACGCCTGCGAGAGATAGAGTGCGATGCAGAGCGCGGCCAGGCCGCCCAGTCGGGCGCGTGTCTCGCGGCGCGTCACGATCCACGCGGCGGTGGCGAGGAGCCCCACGCCCACGACCAGTGCCAACAGCCGGTGGAACCATTCCACGAGGATGTTGAACTGGAGCGGCGGGATCAGGCGCCCGTGACAGAGCGGCCAATCCGGGCAGGCGAGCCCGGAACCCGTCGTGCGCACGATCGAACCCACCACGATGAGCCCGAACATGAGCACGGCGGTCGTGGTGGCGATGCGGGCGGTGACAGCGAAGTCGCGTGCGGCGGACATGAACCCTCGGGAAGGGGGCGAACGCCGGATCGAGCGCTCCGCGCCGGTGCGGGCACGATCGGACCGGCGGAAGAAGCTAGCACATGCATCGGGCGCGAGCCCGCACGGCTCACGGCCGGATGCGCAGGTCTCGCGTGGACGCGGGGGGCCCGCTGTCGATCGAACCGCGGAGCAGGAACAGGGCATCGTAGGCGCCGAGCGTGGCGCTGTTGGACACCGCCCCGGTGTTGATGGACGGCGTGCGCGTGCCGATCAGGCGCCGGAACTGCGACTCGAGCGGCACCGTCACGGATTGGTCGGTGGGGTTCACGAGCACGATGCCGTTATGGAAATCCCGACGCCACACGCTGCTGACGCCGCGCTGGAAGTGCACGTCGTCCAGCCACACGTCGCCGGCTTGCGTGCCGATGAAGAACGCGAGCGACGACCACATGCTGGTGGTGGGGATCAACACCACCTGCACCTGTCGCCAGGTCGCGTCCGCGTCAACGTAGGCCTCTCCCCCCGAGCTACCCGCGACCACGTGGATGCGCCGCGGCGGGCTGGCCTTGCACCAGAACGTCGCTGAATAACTGCCGTAGGCGGAGACGAACAGTTGTCCGGCGCTCGCGTAGTACACGTGCCAGTCGAGGCTGCCCGGCGTGGTCACCGTGATGCGCGCCGACGCCGAGCCCACCGCGGCAGTGGTCGGGTCCCGGGTGATCGTGGCGGAAGCGGGGGCGAGAGCCACGAACGTCCAGCCGCTCGTGACATTGGTCTCGAAGCCGGTGTTCGTGATGGCGTCGGGCGCGGTGTTCGCCCACAACCACGTGCGTGCGGGGCCCTGCGCCTGACCCAGCCAGCCCGTGTGCTGCAACGCCTGGCTCGAACGACCCGTCGCCAGGTCCACCGCGTACTCGTCGTACCACCACTGATGGTAGGGCGCTTCGTTCACGTCCCGGCCCGGCGCGAACGCGTGCAGACCCTCGCCCAGCGTGGCGCTCGCGAGCCCGTAGCGAAGATGGGTGGTGTTCAACGCCTGGTACTCGGTGCCGGGCGTCGGCGTGGCCGCGCTCAGGATCCAGTTCCGCGGCGGCTGCACGTAATCACGATCATCCGCGAGATAGCCCCGCGAGCTGATGTCGCCGAGCATGTTGGACTGCCATGTCCCGCCCTGCTGGTTCGGGAAGTTCTCGCGCATCCAGCCGTTGTAGTACGCGTGCTCGGAGCTGGCGGCACAATTGCCCACCAGTTGGAACGACGGCCCGCCATCCTGGCGCAGGCGCGCGGCCAACACGTCGGTGGCCTCGGCCCACGCCACGTCGAGCGCCGCCAGCGACGCGTAACCCGCGCGCTGATAGTCGATCGTGCGCGTCCCCGTGATCTGCGTCCACGACACCGTGTGACAGAAGATGTCGGTGAAGATGCCGTCCCACAGGCGGGTGGCGATGATGTGGTCGCGGAAGATGTCGGCGAGCGCCTCGGCCACGACGTAGCGGCCGTTCAGCTTCTTCGCGACGTTGATGGAGATGGTGTTGTACTCCGCGCCCGTGTTCCTGTCGTAGAGGAACCCGTTCAGGTCGCGCACGGTATGGCGGATGATCGTCGGGATGTGGCGCGTCGAGTCCGCGTCGTTCACCGGCCAGATGTCCTCGGCGAGCACGTAACCCAGCACCTTGATCGCGGGATTGCGGGCCCTGAGCGCGAGCACGATGTCGGGGCGGTAGGGCGAGATGGGGAACGCGTCCAGCACCACCTCGCTGAACCGCGCCACGCGGCCGATCTCGAGCGTGTCGAGCGTCATGTCCGGCTTCACGTACGGGTAGCCGCTGCCCAGCACGTTGCCGTAGAGCCCCACCCGCGGGAACGGTTGCGCACCGGCCGCACCGGCTGCGAAGTTGGCCACGAGGCACACCGCGAGCGCGGTGATCAGGGAGCGGCGGGGGGATCCGATGAGCACTTGCGCGCATTATCGGCCAACTGGAACGTGTTCTCCAAGGCATCGGACCCATGTCGCGCACGCAATTGTCCCGCACCTGACGCACGCGGCGATGCGTCCGGTGGCGGCACATGCGCGCACCGGCGCGACGCGTGCGCTCGGCGGTATAGTGCGCCGCATGCCCGCCGTGCACGTCCCCGAGGCTCCCGCCTCACTCTCTCCACCGGCACCGATGCAAGCCCTCGCCACCGAACGCGCGTGGTGCCGCGAGGCGCTGCTTCGCGTGTCGCGCACGTTCGCGCTGAACATCCGCTGCCTCTCGGGCCGCATGCTCGAGTCCGTGCGCCTCGCCTATCTCCTGTGCCGGGCGGCGGACGCGCTCGAGGACTCGTGGCCGGGCCCCGCGCCCGAGATGGCCGCGCGCTTCGACGACCTGGTCCGGGCCCTAGAAGGCGATCGCTCGGCCACTGCGCGGCTCGTGGCGGGCGCCACGTCACAGCCCCCGCGCGCGGACCTGGACCTGCTCTCGCGGCTCCCCGCGCTGCTTCGCGTACTCGAGTCGCTCGAGCCCGCCGACGCCGACGATATCCGCCAATGCGTGCGCACGATGGCGCGCGGCATGAAGCGCTACGCCACGCGCGAGGCCGAGCGGGGCGCCCTCGAACCCTACCTCGAAGACGACGACGAACTGCGCGACTACTGCCACGTCGTCGCGGGCTGCGTCGGCGAGATGCTGACCCGGCTCGTGTCGCGCTCGATCGAGGACGACGACGACGCGCTGTACGCGCGCCGGCTGGTGCTGGCGCCGGTGGTGGGCGAAGCGCTCCAGCTCACGAACATCCTGCTCGACTGGCCCGTGGACCTGCGCGGCGGCCGGTGCCACGTGCCGCACTCGTGGCTCGCGCGCCACGGCCTCTCCCCACGCGACCTGATCAGCCCCTCGTGCGAGGCACGCGAGCTGTCGCTGAGACTCGCCACGCTGGCGCATGCGGCGCTCGATCGCGTTCCGGACTACCTGGACACCATCCCGACTCGCGAACATCGCTACCGGCTCTTCTGCCTGCTGCCGGCGCTGTGGGCGCGCTCGTCGCTCGACGTGGCGCTCGCGCGACCGGACTTCCACGCGGTCGCGGAGCGCCCTCGCCTGCCGCGCGCAACCGTCATGCTCGATGCGGCTCGCGGGCTGCTCGCCCATGCGCAGCACGGCGCCACGCGCCAGGTGCTCGGCCGGCGCGTGCTCCCGGCGACGTGACGCGACGCCGGATGGCGCGCCCTGGACGTATTCTCGCGACGCAGCTCATGAATAGTCCCCGCTAGGTCGTCGCCTCCGGCTCCGGCACCGGCTCGGCCGACGCGGCCTCGCGTTCCGCTGCTTCGCGCGCCGCGATCTCTCGGAGCCGGCCGCTCACCCACACCGCCCCGCCGAACAGCACGAGCGCGCATGCGCTGGTGGCGACCGGGGCGCCGAAGCGCTGGGCCATCGCCCCCGCGAACAAGGCTCCAAACGGCGACGTGCCCACGAAGAACAGCGTGTAGAGGCTCATGACTCGGCCGCGGAAGCGATCCTCCACGGTGAGCTGGATGAGCGTGTTGGTGCTCGACACGTACAGGATCAACCCGAACCCCGCCAGCGCCGCGAACACCGCCATGGCCGGGAACCAGCGCGACCACGCGAAGCCCGTGAGCCCGACGGCACCGAGTGCCAGGCCGATCAGCAGGTTTCGGCGGAGCGTCCAGCGCTCGCGCGCCACCGCCATGCGCAGTGCCGCCACGAGCGAGCCCGCGCCGAACGCCGAGAACAGCCAGCCATAGGTCCGGGCGCCGGCGTGCAGCACGTCCCGAGCGTAGACGGGCAACAGCACGTTGAACTGAAAGCCGAGACCTGCGCACACGGCGAGCAGCAGCAGGAGCTGGCGGATGCTGCTGGTGGACCAGGCATAGGCGAGCCCTTCGCGCATCCGGCTCGATCCCACGGCGGGCGTGTGGGCCGAGGCGGGGCGCGCGACGGGACCCCACGCGCCGCGCATCGCGATCAGGCTCGCGATCACCGCCACGAACGACAGCGCGTTCCACCAGAAGCAGCCGGCCTCGCCCACCGTGGCCACCAGCACGCCGGCCGCGGCCGGCCCCAGGATACGCGCGGCGTTGAATGCGGCCGAGTTGAGCGCGATCCCGTTCGGCAGGTCCTCGCGGCCCGTCATGTCGATGACGAACGACTGCCGC
>JAHFBX010000224.1 GCA_023249815.1 Candidatus Eiseniibacteriota bacterium | reverse complement strand
TCCTTCGAGGCGTGCATGCTGTGGCATTGGACGCACGCGACGTCACGGCGGGCATGCATGCCGTTGGGCCAGTAGAACTGCTCACCGGTGCTGTGGCAGGTGAGGCAGATCTGGTTGGCCGCTGCCGGTGCCAGCTTGTCGGGCCGGTGCATCGTGTCGAACCCGGGCGCCTTTTCATCGCCATCCGCTGCGACGTGCAGCGAGCCGGGTCCGTGGCAGGTCTCGCACTGCATCGACTCGGGCAGGCTCGCGCCATCCCGCTCCGCTCGCCCGTGCGCGCTGACCGAGAAACGCTGGAACTCCCTCTCGTGACAGTCCTTGCAGGCCTCGGATCCGACACGCGTCGCCGCGGGATCCGAGAGCGAGGCACGCACCACGACCATGAGCGAGAACACGAAGGCGAGTGACGTGGCCGCCGTGATCAACCCTCTTCGCGGCATCCGATCCCTCCTGCTCGGGCGTGAGGCCCGCGGTCGCCATCGCCGCGACACGGACGACGATTGCCTGCCAGCGCCCTACGCCCTCGGTAGCCTCGTCGTTTGACGAACCGATAAACATGGTGCCTTGGTAGCCCCGCCCATGGGCCCAAAGGCTTACGCGGCGCCCGCGTTGCAATGACTCTTGCCGCGGGCCTCGAGGTGCCGGGTAATGTGTTCCCACGGAGGAGTTGGGGCATGAGCAACGGGGAACCACGCTCGTGAGGGTCGAGGAGGTTCACGAGCGCCGGGCGGGCTGGCGCGTGCGGACGCTGGCCAGCCGGCGCTGGCGCAGTCGTGTCGCCGCCACTTCCCTGCTCTTTGCCTGCATCGCTCTGCCGAGCCATGCGGAGCCGCTGCTCGCGATCGACGATCTGGCGTGGCGCGTCGAGTCCTCGAACGACGGCATCACACTCTACCGGGCCACGGCCCGGAGGGGCGGAGTCGTCCCGCTCAAGGCCACCATGACGATTCGCGGTACGATCGAAGAAGTGTCACTCGTACTCGAGGACATTCCGCGAAGAACCGAGTGGATCAGCAATCTCGGCCAGAGCGTGCTGCTCGAACGCGTCAACGACTACGACCAGACCGAGTACCTGCGCGTCGCGGTGCCGTGGCCGGTGAGCGACCGCAGCGCGCTCATCCGTGCGCGCATCACGGTGAGCGACGACTTCGGTCAAGCGACGATCGCGGCTCAGTCCGTGGACGTTGCGGCACCCGATTCGCTTCCGAAGCTGGTGCGTGCGATCGTCCATACGAGCACGTTCCAGATGACGAAGGTGGATGACCGCGTGGAGGTCGTGGCGCTGGTGTTCATCGATCCGTGTGGGACGATTCCCAAGTGGATCGTCAATTTCTTCGCCCGACGGGTCGCGCGCGCGACCCTGGGTGGTCTGCGTCGCCAGGTGGCGCGGAAGCTCTATTCGCGGCCACAGATCGCGGCGATGCACGAGCGCATGCACGCGTTTCGAGCCTTCCGGGAGAGGCAACTCCTCACGCGGTGATTCGATGGGCGGGAAGCAGGCGGGCACGCACTGGAGAGCGAAGGGTACCATGCAGGTTCCACTGCTGGTCACGGCCGAGTGGCTCGAGGCGCACCTCTACGACACCGAGCTGCGTGTCGCGGACGTGCGCTGGTCGCTGCTCGAACAGGAAAAAGGCCGAAACGCGTACGCGCAGGCGCACGTGCCCGGCGCCGTGTTCCTGGATCTCGATGCCGAGCTCGCGTCGCCCCGCGGGGACGGCCCTGGTCGCCACCCGCTGCCGAGCGCCACGGCGTTCGCCGCGAGCATGGCCCGCGCGGGCATCAGCACCGGCACGCACGTCGTCGCGTACGACTTTGGCGACGGGTCCACCGCTGCGCGCCTGTGGTGGCTGCTGCGATACTTCGGGCACGAGCGCGTCTCCCTCCTGGACGGCGGCATCGCCCGGTGGACTGCCGAAGGGCGGTCGCTCGAGAGTCCGGCTCGCGCGCATCCACCCGGGGACTTCACGCCGCGGCCGCACCCCGGGATGCTCGTGGACGCCGCCACGGTCGAGCGCTGGCGAAGCGACCCGCGAACACTGATCCTCGACGCCCGCGCCGCAGAGCGATACGAGGGCAAGGTCGAGCCGATCGATCCCGTCGCGGGCCACATCCCTGACGCCAAGAGCCACCCCTACCCGACCAACGTGCGCTCGCCCGAGGACCCGCGCTTCCTGGAGCCAGAGCGGCTGCGCGCGCACTTCGTGCGGCTCGGCGCCGATCGCGCGGAGCGCGTCATCTGCTACTGCGGCAGCGGCGTCAACGCGTGCCAGAACGTCTTCGCGCTGCAGGTCGCGGGGTTCATGACGGGCCTCCTCTACGAGGGCTCGTGGAGCGACTGGTGCAATGTCCCCACCCGCGCGATGCGGACGGGCAGCGAACCCTGAAGCTCAGCGATGCCGCGCCGCGGTGGGCGCCTGGAATCGAACCTCGAGCGCCGCGGGCCCACGCAGGAACAATCCGACATCAGGCGGCGGCGAGTCGCCTGCGAGTCGCAGCTCGGGTAGAGCGTCCAGCACACGGTTCAATGCCGTCTCGATCTCGAAGCGGGACAGCGCGGCCCCGAGGCAGAAGTGGCGGCCGCCGCCAAATGCCAGGTGGTCGGCCGCGCCGGTGAACGCGCGCTTCGGATCCGCCTCGGTCCGGTCGAGGTCGAAGTGATCGGGATCGGCGAAACGGCGCTCGTCGCGGTTGGCGGAGGCGAGGAAGCACATGACCTCCGCCCCCGCCGGCAGCAGCCCGCCCGAGACCTGCACCTCTTCAGAGGTCTGGCGCGGCACCATGTGGGTCGGGGCGGTGTATCGGAACGACTCGGCGATCGCCCGCGGCACGAGCGATCGATCCCGTCGAACAGCGGCCAGCGCGTCGGGATGCGCCAGCAAGTTGCGCAGTGCCGTCGCGAGACCCTTCTCGGTGGTCTCGCCGCCCGCGAACACCATGAGCATCGCGAAGCGGATGATCTGTTCGTCGCTGAGTCGATCGCCCTCGACCGTCGTCGTTGCCAGCGTCGAGATGAGGTCGGCGCCCGGCCGCTCCCGGCGTGCGGCGATGAGCGGACGCAGGTAGCCGTCGAGCTCGTCGCGCGCGGCGATGGCGGCGGCGGCCACGTCCGGGTCACCGGTGAGGTTCAAGGCGCCGCGGATGAGCGCCGTGTACCAGGTCCGGAACTGCTCGAGGTCGTGCGCGGGCAGGCCCAGCATCCCCGCCATGACGCGTACTGGCAGATGCACCACGAGATCCCTGATCAGGTCCGCCTCGCCGCGCGCCGCGACCGCGTCGATGAGGTCATCCACCGCTTCGCCGATGACCTCCCCGAAGCGCTCGCGAATGCCGCCATCGCGAAACGACGGCGCCAGCAACCCACGCTGGAGCGAGTGCTCCCGCCCGTCGAGCTGGATGATCGTCTTGCCGAGCAACGGCTCGGTCTGCGCGGCGTAGCTTCGCGTCGTGAACGCCGGGTGGGTCAGCGCCATGCGGACGTCCTCATAGCGGCTCAGGATCCACGCCCGCGTCGGGGCGTGGAAGTAGAGCGGATACTCGTCGCGCATGCGCCGGTAGAGCGGGTACGGGTCCGCGGCGAACTCGGGCGAGAAGATGTCCGGAGGCGAGGCGACGGCTGCGTGCCGGGTCGCGGCGGTACCAGGCCTGTAGCTCATGCCGTGCGCGAAGCTCGCGGGGTTTCCGGCGCGCGCCTCCAGCCCGCGCTTGATCGCCATGCTCTCGGCGCACAGCTCCGCGGCCGTGGTGCGACCGAAAGCCTGCGCCACGTTGTTCCGTACGAACGCGAGCCGATGCAGCAGGAATCCCGGTGCCTCCGCACCGAAGGCCCGGGCGCACGGTATGAGGACGATCGGACAACGCTGGACCTCGCCGAGCTCGGCGTATGCGTAGTCCTGCTCGACCAGCACGTAGTCGCCCAGATCGCAGGCAGCGGACTCGACCTGGACTCGGCGGCCGTATTCGTCGAGGAAGGATCCCGCGGCCGCGTCCACGGCTCGGAACAGTGGCGCCCACTGGGTCAGAGCCTTGCGGTCGGCGAGCAGCTCGCGAGCCAGCTCGATCGGCGCGTCCACCCACATCGTGTCCGAGAGCAGGGTCAGTCGGCCCTCAGCGGCCTGCGCGAGGCCTTCCTGGCGTTCGAGCGCGGCCTTGAGTCCCCGCGCCTCGTAATGATGCACCGAGCCGATCCCCTGCATGATCATCTCGGTTCGGCGGGCGGGGTCGATCACGCTGACCCAGTGGATGTAGCTGCCGTCATCGGCGCCACGTGGATCGCCGTACTTCGACGGAAACACGAACACCGGGTACTGCTTGAAGTACTCGCGATAGCGGTAGCCGCACTGCCACTCGATGGCGGCGAAGCGCGGGTGTTCGAGCGTGCGCACGTGGTAGCACAGCGCCGTCTGGTAGCCCGAGGCCGTGCCCATGAACGTGTCGTCGTCGATGCGCGTGAGCATGCGGCTGCCGAGTGTCCACTCGTCGAGGTTCTGGAGCCGGCGCAGGTACTCGAACGCCCGTGGCGCCGGCGTGCCCGCGTAGAGCGTGGTGGCGAAGGTGTTGGTTTCCATGGTGTTGTGGCCCTTACCTCGTGTCTTCGGCGAACGGGAACATTCGCTCTCGATGCGGGGAGAGCTTGGCGGCGAGTCCAGCATTCCGACGTGAGGCGGGCGCCTGGCTCGCGCGGTCGATGCGCACGTCCACGACAACGGGCCCGTCCGCCGACATCGCCTCGTCGAGGGCTCCGTCCAACTGCCCCTCGTGTTCGACGCGAATCGCGTGCGCCCCCTGCGCTCGTGCGAACGCGACGAAGTCCACAGGCGGGATCTCGGCGTCGGCCGAGAGGCCAAGCGCCTCCATGCCCTGGGCGCACATGCCGTAGCGACCGTCGTTCAGGACGATCCAAACCGCGGGTGCCCGGAACTTGACCGCGCTGCTGATCTCGTTGGTCATGAGCAGGGCTCCGTCGCCCACGACGGCCACCGCCTTGCGTCCGGTGGCGAGTGCCGCGCCGACCACCCCGGCCGCTGCGTGCCCCATCGACCCAAAGCCTGTACTGACGCGATAGCGACCCGGCCGCGAGAACCGCAGCCGGTGCGTCGTCCACAGAAACGAGTTGCCCGACTCGGCCAGCAGGGTGGCTTGCGTGCGATCCACGACACGATCTTGCAGCGAGTCCATCAACGCTTCCGGGCGAACGGGGCCGTCCCGGCGCCTTTCGACCCGATCGATCCTCGGGCGCGGCAGCTCCACGGAGGCGCCGCGGCTCGACGGGCGCAGCTCCACGAGCACGGCTCGCAGCGTGGCCGCGACGTCGCCCACCACCGCGAGAGTGTGCGCCGCGCCGAACGCGACACCCGGAACGCCAGGATCCACGTCCACGTGAACGAATCCACAGGGCGTGACGAAGCGGCGATCCCAGAACGTAGTCGGCTCCCCGAGCCGAGATCCGAGGACCAGCAGGCGTCGCGGCGTGAACTCCTCGAGGTAGCGGATCACCGACACGTTCCCCGCGAGGCCTGTCACACCCACGAACAGCGGATCGTCCTCGGGGAAGATGCCCTTGCCCCGCGGCGAGCACATCACCGGCGCCTGCATGCGGCGTGCGAGTGTGGCGATCTCGGAGGCGGCCTCGCGCGCGC
>JAHFBX010000223.1 GCA_023249815.1 Candidatus Eiseniibacteriota bacterium | reverse complement strand
CAGCGTCCAGCTTCGCGTCTTCGTGCAGGTCGAGACGTCCCACCACGACAACTCCGTGCCATCGCGGTTGACGTTGATCTGCTCATTTCGGTGTGCGATCTCGGGGTGCCAGCGCCAGTCGTAGTGGTCGTACGCCGCGCACGGCTCGTATCGCGGCTGGTAGGTCTGGCCGTTCAAGATCAGCGGGTTCGGGTGCGTTCCCGAGTTCGAGAGGCTCATGAGCAGGCTGTTCGAGCTCCACGGCTGCTGCTTCGAGTAGACGTGCCGCACGATCGTGCTCCAGGCCGGACCGAGCGTGCCCACGTCGTCACCGGGGTCCCCGGTGACACGCATGATCGCTGTCCCGAACGTGGGCTCCTGCATGCGCTGCAGGTAGAGCGGCTTCACGGACTCGGGAATGTTGAACACCGCCATCGAGTCGGTGACCATCGGCAGGAAGCCGGGGTACTGTACCGCGCGCGCGGGCGCCGCCAGGAGCGCGCACACCACAAGCCAGCGCGCGCACGCGCGAAAGGTCCCTTCTGAGGACGGGCGCGGTGCGACGGCTGGGGGCAGGGAACTCATGCGCCGCGAGCACGCGTCATGCCGTGCGCGGGGCCACGAGAGGTGTGGATCTCGCGGGATCATCGTGCCTGAGGGGGAGAGGGTGGCCGGGCGGCGGCCCTGGCTGTTGCGGAAGTGTAACATCCACCGACACCCGGCAAAGCGCGAAGTGGTTCCAGGCAGCTGGTGGAACTGGTCCCGGTCAATTCTTGGTCTTCCGGGAGCAGAACCATCAAACAATGGATACTCGCGCTGGACGCTGAGATTCGACGACTCCCGTTCGGCTCGCGCCCCGGCTCGAGCAGCCAGCCCGGGCTCTGTCTGAGGACCCCGCGCGTCCGCGGGGGCATTCTCGGACCGAGCCTAGCCCTTGCCCAGGAACTGAAGCACACCCGTCGTCAGCTGCGGCAGGTAGGTGATCGCGAGTGTGCCCGCACCGAGGATGATCAGGAACGGTACGACGTGGCGATAGAGCTCCGGCAAAGGCTTGCCGAATCGGGACGACGAGAGGAACAGGTTGAGTCCGGCGGGCGGGAACAGGAACCCCAGTTCGAGGTTGGCAAGAAACACGACGCCCAGGTGGATGGGGTCCACTCCGAACGCCGCGCCGATCGGGGCCACGAGCGGCGCCAGGATGACGATGGCCGAGTAGATCTCGAGCACGCTCCCCAGCACCAGGAGCACGACGTTCAGGACCAGCAGGAACAGGTGCTGCGAGTGGATGTGTGCCTGCACGAACTTGAGCAGCAAGTCGGGGATCTGCGCGTCCACGAGCCAGCTCGTGAGCCCGAGCGCGCTCGAGAGCAGGATGAGGACCGCGCCGCACAGCACGCTCGCCTTCACGAGCACCCCGGGAAGCTGGCGGCGCCAGTGGATGTCGCGTGTGACGAAGCACTCGACGACGATGGCGTAGGCGAACGCCACCGCCGCGGCCTCGACCATCGTGGTGAGCCCGGTGATGAACAGGCCGATCACCAGGATCGGCACGGAGAGTTCCCACTTCGCCGCCCATCCGGAGACGAGCGCCTCGCGGAGCTGGAACGACTGGCGATTCTGCTTGAGGTCGCGGCCGACGACCATGCCGTACGCGGCGACGATGAGGATGAGCAGGATTCCGGGCAGGAGGCCGGCCAGGTAGAGCGAATCTGCGGGCACGTTCGCCACCACAGCGTAGAGGATCACGGGCAGGCTCGGCGGCAGGAGCAGCCCGAGGCTCCCCGAGGCGGTGACGAGACCGAGCGCGAACCCCTCGCGGTAACCATCCTTGATCAGGATGGGGAGCAGCAGGCCGCCGAGCGCCATGATCGTCACGCCTGACCCGCCCGTGAACGTGGTGAACAGCGCGCAAACGGCCGCCACGAGCACCGCGACGCCGCCTGGCATCCAGCCGAACAGCGCGCGGAAGAAGCGCACGAGCCGCTGCGATGCCTGCGATTCCGCCATGACGTATCCGCAGGCCGTGAGCAGCGGCACGGCGGGCAGCGTGGGCGAGACCATGAGCCGGTAGATGTCCGCAGTGACCGCCGAGACCGGCACGCCGTCCTTGAAGAACAGGACGAGCGCGATGCCGCCCATGGCCACGAACACCGGGGCTCCGACGAGGGTCGCGAGCAGGATGACGAGCACCATCGGCAGGGCCAGCGACGGCGCGGCGCCGGGCACGGCGCCGAGCGCGAACACCGCCGCCAGGGAGGCGAACGCGAACACGCGGCCCCGCCAGCCGGAGGACGCGCCCCAGGCGAAACGCACCGCAAGGAGCGCGAACGCCAGCGGCATGACGCACTCACTCACCCACACGGGGATGCCGATCGCGAGCAGCTTGCCCTGCTCGCGATCGGCATGGACGACGCCATAGGCCGAGAACGCGAGCACCGCGCACACCGCGGCGGCCACCGCGCCGGAGAACACGCCTGCGGCCTCGCGAACGCGAGCCTTGCCGATGGCCTCGGCCGTGGAGAGCGTCAGGTGATGCCGCTCGCGGGCCGCGAGGAGCCCGCCCAGCAGCGCCAGCCACAGCGTGAGCTGGGCGCGGTACTCCGAGGAGCCCGGCACCGAGAACCCGCCAAACGGCCGTCCAATGGCGTCCACGAGCGGGATGAACATCGAGAGCAGGAACGCCACCACCAACACCCCGCCCTCGAACGAGCGCAGGAACGTTCCGGCACGGCGGATAGGGGACTCCGGGGTCTGCGCGTGCATGGGCGCGCACACTAGCATGGCGCTCGTGGGCGCTCCCGGCCGGAAGCGGAGGCCGAACGGCCGGCGGAGTCTTTGCTCCACCGGCCGTTTTGGATCTCGAACGTCAGTGAGTGGCCGCTGCTCGATCAGGGCTGCTTCACGATGAACTCGATCGAGGCCCGCGTCGTGTCCCAGTCCATGTGCAGCGTCCCGCCCGTCGACAAGTCCTCAACCGTGATCGTAAATCGTTCCACGGCTTGCGGTAAGGTGCTGAGCTTCATGTCGGTGCTGAAGAGGTCCCTGTCCGCCTTGTGGGCCGTTCCCCACTGTCCAGTCTCGCTGTTCAGCACGAACTTCCAGCCGCTCGCACCGGGGATGGTCCAGATCGTGTAGAAGCCGGCCGGGACGGCGGTGCCGCCGATCTCGAGCGGCCGGTCCACGCGTAACTGCGTCGCCGCGTTCGCGCCCGTGCGCCACACCTCGCCATACGGCACCAGTCCACCGAAGACGACGCGGCCCCGCTTCGCCGGCCGGCCGTAGTCGAGCACCAGCGAACCGCCTCCGGCGAGCATCGCGCGAACGGTGTCCCGCGGCGAGAGTATGCCGAGACTTGCGCCGGCCTGCTCGCGCGCGCGATAGCCCGAAGCGAGGTCGTCCATGTCGAGTGTATTCGGACGACTTAGCGCAACCTGGAACGTGCCCGTGATCGGACGCGACCCGATCAGGTGGCCGGCCTTGTCCACGCGGATGTGGAACAGGTCGCCACGCGACGACCAGAACGAGACCGAATCTGGCCCGATCGGGCGGATGAGATAGCGCTCGAGATTGGACGCGCCGAGGTAGAGCACGCGGCCGCCCAGCGAGTCCGCTTTGGACCTGCCGAAGCGCTGGACCTCGCCCTCGTACACCGCCCACGGACTGGAGAGCGGCACGAGCAACGTGCCGGCGGGGAACGCGATGGCGCTGTTCACCGGCGCCGCGGTCCCGGTCTGGGTCTTGATGCGGAGCGAATCCCCGTCGCGCGTGGCGTCGATCATCTGGGTCGGCGTATCGGCGCCGGGAGGCGTCACCACCATCGAGAACTTCGCGAGCGAGCCGTCTTTGTACTGGTAGGTGAACTTCCGGCGCAGCACGCGCGGTGACCGTCCGACCTGGTCGACGTCGAGCCGGTCCTTGCCGCGCACGTAGTGCTCGACGCTCGTGGTGTCACTGCCCAGCGTGAGCACGAAGTCACCACGCTCATCCGCCGACGCGGTGCGCGTGAACATGAGCGACAACGCCGCCACTGCCAGGAGTCTCAGGGTCCGACGCATCGGGATCTCCTCGTGGTTCATGGAACCGGTGCAAACGTTTGCGAGCGACGAAGCAGCCTAGCGCGAGGCCCCCACGGCCCGCGATCCGCGTCACGAACGCGGAGCGCCGGGCTCCGAACGCGGCGTGCGCGCGTCGACTGCATTCGAGGGCCCGTGACGCGCCTCGCACAGAGGGCGTCGGAGTTTCCGGCCACGTGTTCGCTGTGCTTCAATCGAGGACTCCCGGGAGACCTCCTCATGCCCGCCGAACTCGCCGCGCGGAGCACGCCGCTCGACGCAACTCGCCTTGGTGGCGGCACGCGCGCCATGTTTGAATGTTCCAACACCATGCTCGCTCCACCGCTCCCGAAGCCGGCGCGAGGGCCGTTCGCGGCCGGCCTGTGTTCGAGCCTTGCCCTGCTGGGCCTTGTCGCGGGATGCGGCTCGCCGGAGGCCCGACGTCCCTCGCGCGTCCCGGTCACGGTGGCGACGGTGGAGATGAAGAGCGTGCCGCTCGAGTGGGAAGCCACCGGCACGGTGGAGCCCATCGCGTCCTCCGACGTCACCGCGCAGGTGGGCGGGCAGGTCACGGCCGTGCTGTTCCGCGAGGGCGATGACGTGGTCGAGGGGGCAGGACTCGTGCGCTTGGACTCGCGCGTGTTCGCGGCGACGGTGGAGCAGGCCGAGGCGGTGCTCGAACGCGACCGCGCCCAGGCCCGCAGCGCGCGGCTCGACTTCGAGCGCGCCGTGGTGCTCGCCCGCCAGCAGGTGCTGGCGAGCGGCGAACTCGAGGACAAGCGTGACGCCGCCGACGCGCTCGCCGCCACCGTTCGCGCGGACTCGGCCTCGCTCGCCCGCGCGCGGCTCGATCTCGCGCACGCCACCGTGCGCGCGCCCATCTCCGGGCGCACCGGCCGACTGCGCGTGCACGTCGGCGATCTGGTCAAGCCGAGCGACCCGGAAAACCCGGTCGTGAGCATCCACCAGCTCCGCCCCATCCGCGTCTCGTTCACCATCCCGCAGACGGATCTCTAGGCACTGCGCCGCCAGCCGCGAAGCGGCGTGCGCGTGCTGGCGGGCAGCGAATCGGCCGATTCCACGTGGGCCGAGGGCCACCTGGCGTTCGTGGACAACCAGGTGGACGCGGCGACCGGTACCGTGCTCTTGAAGGGCGAGTTCGGGAACCGCGACGGCGCACTGTGGCCCGGCGCGTTCGTCCGCGTGCGACTGCGGCTCCGCGATGAGGCGGGCGCGATCGTGGTGCCGAGCGCCGCGGTGGGGAACTCGCAGCGTGGAGCGTATTGCTACGTCCTGCTCGCGGACACCACCGTCGAGATGCGCTCCGTGCAGGTGACCCGAACGTGGGGCGGATTCGCGGTGATCGCGTCGGGCTTGAAGCCCGGTGAGCGCGTCGTCACCGAGGGACAGGTGCGGCTGTCCCCCGGTGCGCGAGCCAGCCTCCGCTCCGCCGCGCCCGCCACGGGCTCCGCGAGCGCCGGGCCCAAGCGCGCAGCCCGCACGCCATGAACCTCTCCGAACCCTTCATCCGGCGGCCGATCGCCACCACGCTTATCATGATCGGCATCGTGCTCATGGGCGCGCTCGCGTATGCGGCGCTGCCGGTGAGCGACCTGCCGAA
>JAHFBX010000020.1 GCA_023249815.1 Candidatus Eiseniibacteriota bacterium | reverse complement strand
CTCCCGGTAGTAGGGGTGAACGTGCAGGGGGATGAAGTGCACGCTGACCCCGATGTTCCGGGCGATGAGCTTCTCGATGAAGACGTCGCGGCCGATGCGGAGCCGCTCCGGGTCCACCTGAATCACAAACAGATGCCAGCCGTGAGCCTGGCGGTCGTCCACCTGCGGCAGGCGGATGCCCGGCACGTCGCGCAGCCCGGCGTCGTACTGGTCCGCGATGGCGAGGCGCCGCTGGTGGAACGCGTGCACCTTGCGCAGCTGGTGGATGCCAATGGCGGCGGCGATATCGGTGAGGTTGTACTTGAAGCCCGGGGCGAGGATCTCGTAGGACCACGACCCGTTCTGCGTGTAGCGCTTCCACGCGTCGCGGCTCATGCCGTGCAGGTGCATGAGCTTCATCCGCTCGGCGAAGTCCTCGCGGTCGGTCACGACCATGCCACCCTCCCCGGTGGTGAGGTTCTTCGTCGCGTAGAAGCTGAAGCAGGTGATGTCAGAGAGCTTCCCGACGAGGCGGCCCTTGTAGAGCGTGGGGATCGCGTGCGCGGCGTCCTCGACCACCGGGATCCCGTGCGCTTGGCCGACGCCCAAGAGCGCGTCCATGTCGCAGGCCTGGCCGGCGAAGTGCACGGGCAGGATGGCCTTCGTGCGTTCGGTCACGCGGCGCGCCACGGCGACGGGATCGATGTTGAGCGTCTTCGGATCCACGTCGGCGAACACCGGCCGGGCGCCCAGGTGCTCGATGACGGCCGCGGTGGCGGTGAACGTCATCGGCGTCGTCACGACCTCGTCGCCGGGACCCACACCGATCGCCTCGAGGGCCAGGTGGAGCGCCGCGGTGCAGGAGTTCACGGCCAGCGCGTGCCGCGCGCCGGTGAACTCCGCGAACTCACGCTCGAACTGCCTCACCTTGAGCCCGGTCGTCAACCAGCCCGACCGCAGGCACTGCACGACTTCGTCGATCTCCTCGTTGCCGAGGAGGGGCTGCGCGAACGGTAGGAATTCGCCTCGCATGCCGGATCCTTTTGCGGCTTCCACGTGGGGTGGAGCGCCGCGGTTGCTGAAGCGCTCAGAAGTCAGTGCTGATAGGAACCGTAGTAGTGAAGCAGTGGATCGGCGTGACGCATGTCGAGCTGGTTCAGCACCACCCCGACGAAATTGGGAGACGAACGTTCGAGCTGGGCCTTGGCCTGCTGCACGATCTGCACGTCGTAGCCGTCGGCCTTCACTACCATGATCACGCCGTCGGCCATGGTCGAGAGCATCTCGGCCGGGCTCGCCATGGCGACGGGCGGCGAGTCCACGAGCACGACGTCGAACATGCGGGCGAGTCGCTCGAGCAGGCGCGAGAACGGCTGCGAGTAGGTCTCGTCGAGCAGGCTATAGGGCACCGCGCCGCTCGTGAGCACCTTGAGCTTCTCGAACGACGTGTCGAGCAGGAAGCTGGGAATCTGGTTCGTCAGAAACGGGCGCTTGAGATAGCCCGAGAGCTTGTCGAGCACGGTCTCGCCGAGCAGGTCGTCGGAGGGCGCCTCGGCGCTGTGGCCCGACGTGGCCGGCAGGTAGGCCTCGGCGGTCTCGGTGAACGTGCACTCCGGCCGCCGGAGCGCCAGCAGGCAGCGCAGCGATTCGCGGATCTGGGCGGTGAGCACACCACCCAGCGCCTCGTGGTCCACGTACCCCAGGCCCATGAGCACCTCGCCGAGCGGGCGCGTCGCCGTGCGCTGCAGGCCGAGTGCGCGGTCGCGCTGCTCGGTCGTGATGCGCCCGGCGCGCACGAGCAGGTGGCCCAGTCGCATGTCCTCCTCGTAGACCGGCATCTGGATGCTGCGGATGCGTCCGCCCTGGATGGAGAGCCGGAAGTGCTGGCCGTTGTCCTTCACGAGCAGTTCGCCCGTCTTCCCCTGCGCTTCGAGCACTTCGAGCCAGTCGCCGATGCCAAACTGGCTGGGCGTCTCGCGTCCGATGTCCAGGTGGTAGAGCTCGGTGAGCAGTTCGCCGAGGCCGCGGCGGTTCTCGAGGCCGAACAGACGGTGGAGTGTCGGGCGGTACCGGTCGGTGTCCACGATGACCACGCTCAAGCGGCCCGAGCGCGCGAGCGCGCGGCCGAGTCCGGCGGTGACGGTGGACTTGCCTTCCCCCGGCCCGCTGCTCGTGATCACGTAGGTCTTGACGCCGCGCTGCAGGTGCTCTCCCAGTGACGCAGCCAGGGAATCGAAGTACGAGTCCTCGACCAGGTCGACCGGCTTCCGCACCAGCGACGCGAACTTCTTTCGGTACTGCTCCATCAACTCCTCCGGAGGGGACCCACGAACAGCAGACGTTGCGGCGGCACTTTGCGGCGACGAGCGGGGGGGGTACTGCCTAGAGTCGCTTGGGGATCATCCCCATGACCGGCAGCTGGAGCTCGTTGACGACGTCTCGCGGCGTGCGGATGGTGCGGCGAATCGCCTCCAGCGTGAGCGCCAGGCCCACGCCGAACACGAGCCCGAGCACGACCCCGATCGCCACGTTCAGGATCTTGCGCGGACGCACCCGTTCCAGCGGCACGGTGGCCAGCTGCACGACTTCGACCGTGGCCGGCTGGATGGTCTGCGCGATGTCCTGCTCCTGCACCTTCTTGAGCAGCATCGTGTAGAGATCACGCTGCGTGTTGAGCTCGCTCTCGAGCGTTGAGTACTTGTACGAGCTGTCGCTGAGCGTCTTGAGGTCATGCTCGTTGCGGACCGTCGCCTGGTCGATGCCGTCCACGCGAGCCGCGAGCACGTCGCGCTGGCCCTGAAGGTCCGAGTAGGCCTTTTGGAGCTCGCGGCGCATGGCTTCGCGCAGCCCCTGCGCGTTCGCCTCGGCCGCGGCCACCTCGGGGCTCTGCTCGCGATACTGACGTCGGAGCGAGAGCACCTCGGTCTCGGCCTTCTGGAGCTCGCTGTAGAGACGGTCCAGCGCCTCGGTCTGCACCGGCGGGTTCGCCCAGTTCGGCGACGCTTCCTGGCGGAACGAGCGGATGCGCGTGAGCTGCGACTCGATGACGCGAAGGTCGGCTCGCGTCTTGATGGAGGACGAGGAGAGCTCGGTCGCGGCCTGCGTGAGCTGCTTGCTCCGCTCGCCGGCCAGCGCCAGCGTGGCATTGTGCGACCCGTACAGCGCTTTCTCGGACGTCTGGATGACCTGACGGAGGTCCTCGATCTGCGCGCGCAGCGCCGTGAGGCGCTCGGCGTCTCCGGCGCGGCGCATCTCCGCCTCGTTGCGCACGAACGTGGTCACCACGGCGTTCGCGATCTCGGCCGCGGCGTGGGCGTCGGAGTGCTCGGCGTTCACGTCCACCAGCCGCGTGTCGCGGATCGGGCGCACGCTGACGTTCTTGGCGAGCCAGTCCACGTCGACACGCACCTGCGCTTCGATCGCAGAGGGCGGCACGATGGGCTCGAGACTCGCGGACGCGGTGGCCTTGGACACCTGCGTGCTGGTGGACTCGCCCGTGCTCTTGCCCAGCGCGATGCCGCGCGCCTCCATCTCGCGCGAGACGCGCTCCAGGACATCGAGGCTCATGATGCGCTCGGCCGTCGTGAGCAGCGACAAGTTCTCGGACACGGTCGTCGGGCTCTCGACCATGGCCCCCGTGAGCGGCGAGCGGCTCTGCGACGGGAGGATGGTGAGGCGCGCCGCGGTGCGGAACACGGGGCGCGTGACCGCGTTGAGGACCAGCGAGAGACCGATGAAGGTCAGGACGGAGAGCAGAACCGCGCCGCGACGGCGGGAAAGCACTCGGCCGAGGTCTCGGACCTCAAAGTCGTTCGATCGGAACATGGTGGGGGCAGTTCCAGTGCGTTGTATGCGGTTGTAGTGAGCCGCCCGACGACGCGAGGAGAGAGTGGTCGCGCCCTGGTCTCGCGTCCATGCTCCTGGTCGCGATCGTCTCGGGGGGGGGCAGATCACCTTCAGGAACGGCTGTTGTCGAAGCGTGGCCCGAGGGTCGGGGAGAACCGCAACGAGCCAAAAACATAGTACCGAGTGAATGTAGATTGGGCAAGCTGAATCGAACTTCGAATCGAAATGTCGAAACACCCGCGCGCACGTTCCGTGAACGCGATGTGTTCTGCGCGATGCGACGTCCACCCCGTGCAAGGCGCAACACGGGAACCGTCGCCCAACTCGCGTTCAGCCCGCCTGCACGTCACAACGCTCCGAGCAAACATCCGGCGAAAGCGTCAAATCGTTTGACGCTTCCACCGAATCCCGCCCCTCGGGATCAGACGGACGCGTACTCCTCGACCGGTGGGCATGCGCACACCAGGTTGCGGTCGCCAAACGCGTTATCCACGCGACCCACCGCGGGCCAGAACTTCCGTTCGCGCACCCACGGAAGCGGGAACGCGGCACGTTCGCGGGAATAGGGCCGGTTCCAGTCGTCCGAGAGGACCACTTCGAGCGTGTGAGGTGCCCGCTTGAGCGGATTGTCGTCCTTGGGAAGCGTTCCCGCGGCGACATCCGCGATCTCGCCTCGGATCGCCACGAGCGCCTCGACGAACCTGTCCAGCTCAGCCTTGGGCTCGCTCTCGGTGGGCTCGATCATCAGCGTGCCAGCCACCGGGAACGAGATCGTCGGCGCGTGGAACCCGAAGTCCATCAGTCGTTTGGCGATGTCTTCCACGTCCACGCCGGACGCCGACTTGAGCCCTCGCGGGTCCACGATGCACTCGTGGGCGACCGTCCCGTTCCTTCCTCTATAGAGGACGGGGAAGTGCGTTTCAAGTCGTTTCGCGAGGTAATTGGCACTGAGAATGGCGACCCGGGTGGCCGCGACGAGTCCTTCCGCCCCCATCATCATGATGTACATCGCCGAGATGGGAAGGATGCTTGCACTCCCCCAGGGCGCCGCGCTCACCGCTCCGATGGGCTGCTCCCCGCCGGTACGGACGAGCGGATGTCCGGGGAGGAAGGGAGCCAGGTGGCGCGCGACTCCGATCGGTCCCATGCCGGGACCGCCACCGCCGTGCGGGATGCAAAACGTCTTGTGCAGGTTCAGGTGGCAGACGTCGGCGCCGAAGTCGCCCGGCCGACAGAGCCCGACCATGGCGTTCATGTTCGCGCCATCCATGTAGACCTGACCGCCGGCCTCGTGGACGACCTGGCAGATCTCGGTGATCCCCTCCTCGAACACGCCGTGCGTGGAGGGGTACGTCACCATGAGCGCCGCGAGGTCGTTCGCGTGCTCCGTCGCCCTGGCGCGGAGATCCGCGAGATCGATGTTGCCACCCGCATCGGTCTTCACCACCACCACCGACATGCCCGCCATGACCGCGCTCGCCGGGTTCGTGCCGTGAGCGGACTGCGGGATCAGGCACACCCGCCTGTGGCCGTTCCCGCGGGACTCGTGCCACGCACGGATGACGAGCAGTCCGGCGTACTCTCCCTGCGAGCCGGCGTTCGGTTGGAGCGACACGGCGTGGAAACCCGTGATCTCAGCGAGCGAGCGCTCGAGCTGGTCGAACAGCTCGCGGTATCCCTTCGTCTGGCTCGCCGGCGCGAACGGGTGGAGCCCGCCCACCTCGGGCCAGCTCACCGGGAGCATCTCGGCCGCGGCGTTCAGTTTCATCGTGCAACTGCCGAGCGGGATCATGGAGTGCGTGAGGGACAGATCGCGGGACTCGAGCCGGTGCAGGTAGCGCATCATCTCGGTCTCGGAGCGGTAGCCGTGGAAGACCGGGTGCGTGAGGTAGCCACTCGTGCGCGAGAGGTGTGTGTCCACGCGCGGCTCGTTCGCCGAGTTCGAACCGGGCGCGGGCTCGCCCCCGAACACGGCGAGCAGGTCCGCAAGGTCCGCGGGAGTGGCCGTCTCCCCGAACGACACCGTGGCGCTGCCGTCCTCCAGGTAGCGAAGGTTCACCCGGCGCGCCTCCGCCGCCTGCCGGATCGCCGCGATGCCGCGCGACGCGCCCGGCTTCACGTGCACGGTGTCGAAGAAATCGGCGTGCAACACGGTGTGCCCCTGGCGGCGCACGCCCGCCGCGAACGCCTGCGCCATCGCCAGCGCGTGGCGGGCGATCCGCTTCAAGCCCTCGGGGCCGTGCCAAACCGCGTACATCCCCGCCATGACCGCGAGCAGCACCTGCGCGGTGCAGATGTTGCTCGTCGCCCTCTCGCGTCGGATGTGCTGTTCGCGCGTGCCGAGCGCCATGCGGAGTGCCGACTTGCCGTTCGCATCGCGAGACACGCCGATGATGCGGCCCGGCAGCAGGCGCTTCCACTCGTCCCGCGTGCTGAAGAACGCGGCGTGTGGCCCGCCGTAGCCCATGGGGACACCGAATCGTTGCGACGACCCCACCGCCACATCGGCGCCCCATTCACCGGGCGGCACGAGCAGGGTGAGGGCCAGGAGGTCGGTCGCGGCCACGACCAGGCCTCCGGCCGCGTGCACCTGGGCGGCCAGCGCACGGTGATCCGCGATGGCGCCGAACGTGTCGGGGTACTGCACGAGAACGCCGCAGACGCTCGCGTCGAGGGTGAACGCCGACGCCTTCTGCACCAGCACCCTGATACCGCGCGTACGACCGCGCGCCGCGACCACCTCGAGCGTCTGCGGATGGCAGTCGTCGGCGACGAGGAACGTGTCACGTCCTTCCTTTGCGGCGTGCACGAGCTGCATGGCTTCGGCGGCTGCGGTGCCCTCGTCGAGCAGCGATGCGCTCGCGACGGGAAGCGCGGTGAGGTCGCTCACCACGGTCTGGAACGTGAGCAGCGCCTCGAGCCGCCCCTGCGCGATCTCGGCCTGGTAGGGTGTGTACGCTGTGTACCAGCCGGGATTCTCGAACACGTTCCGCTGGATCACCGCGGGCACGTGGGTGGTGGAATAGCCGAGCCCGAGGAAGCTCCGCCACACCTCGTTCTTCGACATCATCGCGCGAAACGCGGCGAGTGCCTCCTGCTCCGAGAGGGCGGGTGGCAGTAGCAGCGGGCCCTTGAACCGGATGTTGGCCGGAACGGTCGCGTCCATGAGCGCGTCCAGGGAGGATACCCCGAGCACGGCGAGCATCGCGCGCACGTCGGCGTCGGAGGGCCCGAGATGGCGGGGGACGAACGAGTCGGCAAGCGTTGGCGCGGTCACGGTCGGGGCTCCTTGGGGACGAGGCCGGTTCGGGACGACAAGATCGGTCCGCGCCGAGGCTCGAGGCGCTGGAATGGCCCCTCAAACTAGTGGAGTTTCGCCGAGATTGCATGGAGCCGGCCGCTCGCCGCGGCCTTCTTCTCACCCGGTACGCCGGAAGCCCGGCCGCCATCCTGGCGTCCGGGCTCCGGTTCACCGCGGGCTTCCCGCGCGGGTCACTTCACTTCGAGCCTGGGCTCGACCGACGACTCGCCCTCGACGCGCTGCTTGCCGTCGTCGATCTGGAGGAAGAGCCACACCCGGCGCCAGCGCTGCGCGTCGTTCTTCGCGGTGACCGAGAGTCCCAGCCGATCCGTGCCCGGGCGAAGCGGGACGCGATAGCCGACGCGCCATACCTGGCTCGAGGAGTCACGCATCATCGGGATCGCGTCGCCGCGCCCATCGGAGAGCGCCATCTCGGTGATATCGGTCGTGCCCTCCACCGAGACCTGCACGGCCTGGCCAGCCGTGACGATCGTGTCGGAGACGGCCACGACCATGTCGGGCGGCACCGCACCGGGGTCGCTCACCGACTCGCCGTCCAACGGTTGCGTCGTCTCGATGCCGCCGGCCGGTTCGACCGGCACGTTCGACGCCACCACCGCGGTGGCCGTCGCCGGCGAGTCGTTCACGGGACTCGCGGTTGCGGCGTGATGCGTTCCACCGCCACCGCAGCCCTGGAGCAGCATGCACGTGGCGACGAGCGCGATGGCCGTGGCGCCCACCCACGCGCCGATCAACGCCTGCTCGCGGCGCGACTCGCGCTCGCGGGCGATGCGGGTCGCCGCCTCGAGCGCGTTCCGCTCGCTCGCGGTTCTCTGGGAGGTCTCGGGATGGCGTTCCATGATGTGTGCTCCTTCCGGCTCGCGTCTCTCACCGCGCCCCGTGGTGCCGGTTCCGGTTCGTGGCTCCTGGTCCGAGAGTCGATGCTGCCGCTCGCCAGGTTCGCGACGGCCTTCCGTCGCGGGTTCGACGCTTCTCCAATCCACGTTCCGTGCCGTGTGGTCAACTTCTTGCTGGGCAATGCGTTGTGATCATCGAGGGCCGCCGGCCGATAACTTGATGTGTCCGTGTTGACACGCCGCACGAGCAACCGGACCCTCGCTCCTGGAGGCCAGACCCCGTGTGCCCCAAGTGTTTCGCGCCGCGTGTCCCTACGCACACACCTCGAACCGCCTGCCCTGCCCGCTTCGGCGCGGTGGTGCTGGCAGTGCTCGTTTGGGTGGGCGTGGCGTGCGCCGAGCCGCGCGAACTGCCGGCGCGTGTGGTGTGGAATCGCGATGGCATGGTGTACGTGGCCTCCCCCGATACGAACGCGCTCGCTGCCGGCATGACGCTCGAGTTCTCGCGTGGCCGGCGACGGCTCGGGACGGCGACCGTGTTGCGAAAGCTCGACGCCCGGGTCGCGGTCGCTCGATTGGAGTCAGGCTCGCTCGATCGCGAGAAACGGCTCGACAAGCTGCGTGTGCGCGGCGAGGTCGGGGTGGTCTTGCGCCTGGCGAAGGTTCGGCTCGGTCTCCCGGGCCGGGACCGCTCGAACCTGCTGTTCCGCTGTTCGCGGACCAGCGTGAGCACGCGTTTCGCGGGCGCCGACTACTCGGCCGACTCGTTGCGCGGTGGCGCGCTTCGCCTGGTCCGCACCCCCGCCGGAAGCGGCGCGGCAGCCGGCCTCTCGCCGCCCGAATCCGCAGCCGCTCCCGATACGCTCGAGGTGCAGTTCTTCTCGGAGGCCGCCGACCAGGAGATCGCGCTCGAACGGGGCGAGGTCGACGTGGCCGTGTTCTGGCCCGGCGAACTGTCACCGCGCATGCGCGCTGAGTCACGCTGGCGCGACGCTCCGCGCGGGCTCCGCGCGCGCGGCGTGCTAGTGGCCGTGCTGCCGCCGCGCGACACGCTGCGCGTGCGCGAAGAGGCCCTCGCGGCGATGAACCGCGAGGCGTTCGGTGGTGACCTGCTCGCCTGGCGCGAGCTCGAGTCACCCACCGGGGCGGCGGACGACGCTCCACGGGCTCGCTTCGAGACGGATCCCACCCTGCCGGGTGCCAAGCTCATCGATCGTCTGCTCGAGCGCGTGGTAGGGGACCCACCGGCTCGGACCGTGCGGCTCGCCTACCTCGATGTCGCGGTCGCCGCGGGTGATGCCTTGGGAGCAACCTGGCGCACGCGCTCGGTGCAACCGCTGTTCGCGCTGCGCTGCCCGGTGCTCGTGAGCCCGGCGCTCTCACGCACGCTCGCGGGGCTGGGTGGCGCGGACGCGTTCGCGAACCTGCTCCGCTGCGAATCGAGCGCGCCATGAACTCGCTTCGCGCGCGACTCATCCTCGGCTTCTCGTTGGTCGCGGTGCTGCCGCTGGCCTTGGCCCTGGTACTGCTCGAGCAGCGCATCCAGCAGACCGTGCGCGCGCAGGCGGCCGCGAGGCTCGAAGCCGCGATCGACGTGGTGCGTGGTGAACTCGCGGACGATGGCGCGCGGCTCGCGGCGCGGCTGCGCTTGCTCGCACGCGACGCTCAGTTGAAGCGCCTCCACCTGGGCGGGAGCGAGACCGAGCTCGAGCTTCGCCAGTACCTGGAGGAGCAACGCTTCCTGCTCGGGCTCGACTATCTGGGCGTCACCGACACGGCCGGGCGGTTGATCGCCGACGCGAGCCTGGCGCCATCCGCGGGCGCCGCAGCCGTGGGCGCGGGCGCGCTTCCCGCCACGGCTGACAGTGGGCTTGGGTTCGTGGCGCTCGCGGGTCATGCCGGCCTCGTGCTCGATGCCCGCTCTCCCATCCTCTACGCCGACAACCGTGTCGGACTCGTGCGCGGCGGCTTGCGGCTGGACTCGCTGTTCCTGGCGAGGCTGCAGCGGACGAGCGCCCTCGACCTGGTACTCCGAGACGAGTCGGGCGCGACGCTCGCCACGACGCTCCACGGCTCACACGCTCCCGCGCCACGGCCCGCGGACTCGACCATGGGCCGCGTGCGCCTCGGCGACCACGCCTACTTCACGCGCGAAGCCGATCTCCAGCGTGACGCTCCGGCCGGCGCACTCCGCCCGCGGCTCACCGCGCTCGCCTCCTCGGCCGCGGCCGACGACGCCATCACCGTGCTCCGCTTCACGGCGCTGGCGCTCGGCGGGCTCGGCGTGCTCGTGGCGATCGTGCTCGGCATCGTGTGGTCGCACCAGGTGGCGCGCCCCATCGTGCGGCTCGCGAACTTTTCCGAGCGCATCTCGCGGGGCGAGTGGGACGAACCGCTCTCGCTCGAGAGCATGCGCGAGTTACAGACGCTCGTGGACGCGCTCGAGCGCATGCGCACTGACCTCGGGGGCTATCGCGAGCGGCTGCGTGCGAGCGAACGCCACGCGGCGTACGGGCAGATGGCGCGGCGGGTGGCGCACGAGATCAAGAACCCACTCACCCCCATCGCGCTCTCCCTGGCCGGCCTTCAGCGCTCGTACGCCCAGGGTCGTGCTGACTTCGGCGCCACGCTCGAGGAGGCGGCGCGTACCGTGAGCGAGGAGGTGCAGCGTCTGAAGCAACTGTTGCACGAGTTCGGCGAGCTGGGACGCTTCCCGCCGCCGCGGCTCACGATGTTCGACGCTCGCGAGTTGCTCAGGGACCTGGGCTCGCTGCACGCGCACGACGCGGAGGCCGGCCGTCTCTCGCTGCAATCTCCACCCGGTGCGCTGACGGTGAACGCGGACCGTGATCAGTTGCGTCGGGCGCTCTTGAACCTGGCGCAGAACGCGCTCGACGCCACCTCTGCGGTCGGCGGACACGTGCGTGTGAGTGCCGCGGCAGACGGCGGCGCGTTGCGCCTTGCCGTGTCGGACGACGGGCCGGGCTTGAGCGAGGAGCAGAAGAATCAGCTGTTCGTGCCGGGCTTCACGACCAAGGCGCATGGCAGCGGGCTCGGACTCACGCTCGTGGAGCGCATCGTGTCGGACCACGGCGGCACGCTCGAGGTCGAGAGCGCGCAAGCCCACGGCACGACGTTCGTGATACGGCTGCCGCTCGCCGGCGGGACGGAGGACTGAACATGCCCAGCATCCTCATCGTGGATGACGAGGCGAACATCCGCGGCACGTTGAAGGGAGTGCTGTCGCGCGAGGGCTACCAGGTGGATGACGCCCCGAGCGTGGCGGCCGCTCGCGAGCTGCTGCGCGAGGCGTACGATCTCGTACTGCTCGACGTGTGGTTCCCTGGGGAGAACGGCCTCGAGCTGCTGGCGTCCATCCGTGAGGACGCGCCCGAGACCACGGTGATCATGATGAGCGGCAACGCCGACCTGGAGACGGCGGTCAAGGCCACGCGGCTCGGCGCCTACGACTTTCTCGAGAAGCCGCTGTCGCTCGAACGGCTACTCGTGATCCTGCGCAACGCGTCCGAAACGCGCGTACTCGCCTCCGAGAACCAGCGCCTGCGCGCCCCGTGGGCCACGTCGCTCGTCGGGGACTCCCCGGCGTTGCGCAAGCTCCTGGGCGAGATCGCGCTTGCCGGTCCGTCACCGGCGCGCGTGCTGCTCTCCGGCGAGAACGGCACCGGTAAGGAGCTCGTCGCGCGTGCGCTCCATCGCGCCAGCCCGCGGCGCGACATGCCGTTCGTGGCCGTGAACTGCTCGGCGATCCCCGACGAGCTGTTCGAATCCGAGCTGTTCGGCCACGAGAAGGGCGCGTTCACCGGCGCCACGCAGTCCCGGCGCGGCCGCTTCGAGGAGGCGCACAACGGCACGCTCATGCTGGACGAGGTGGCGGACCTCTCGGCGCGCGCCCAGACCAAGTTGTTGCGCGTGCTCCAGGAGTCCGAGCTCACACGCGTCGGCGGCAGTCGCGCGCAGCGAGTGGACGTGCGCGTGGTGGCGGCCACGAACCACGACCTCCCCGCGGCGGTGAAGGCCGGCACGTTCCGCGAGGACCTCTATTTCCGGCTCGCGGTGATCCCGATCCGCGTGCCGGCGCTGCGCGAACGCACCGAGGATCTCCCGGCGCTCGTGCAGCACTTCCTCGAGGCGCTGTCTCGAGAGACCGGCCACAAGCCTGCGGTGTGGAGTGACGGTGCGCTCGCAGCCCTCGCGCGCTACGCGTTCCCCGGCAACGTCCGTGAGCTGCGGAACCTGGTGGAGCGACTCGTCATCATGAATCCGGGCGCGCGCATCGGCCCCGGCCATGTCATGGCGGTGCTGCCCACCGGTGAGATGCTCGGGCCTCCGCCGGCTCCGCCCGTCGAGCTGACCGCGCAAGCCACCGCGGCCGCGCCGCCCGCCACGCTGGCTGAGGCGGTCCGCGAATTCGAGCGCCGGCATATCGAGGCCGCGCTCGCCGCCGAGCAGGGCAACATGACGCGCGCCGCGGCCCGGCTCGGGCTCGAGCGGAGCCATCTCTACAAGAAGCTTCGTCAGCTCGGCCTGCGGATGGAGGGTTGATCCATCCGGCGTTTCGCGCCTGCCACGGAGGGATCCCGCGCGCCGCTCAGGCGCCGTGCCGTCGCTCGCGGGTCGTCAGCTCCAGCCACGTCTCGAGGAAGCGCGCGACCTGGTCCGGGTTGCGAAGCCACGCGCGCGCCCGCGTGGGGGCGCCCGGTCCACCCACGCGCACGCCGAAGCCCGTCTCGCCCAGCGCCTCGAACACGTCCTCGTCGGTGGTGTCGTCGCCCACGTGCACCGCGAGCGTGCCCGCGGGTTCGCGCGCGAGCAGCTCGCGCGCGGCGGTACCCTTGTCGCGACCACGCGCGCGCAGCTCGAGCCCTCCGTCGAACGGCACCAGCCGGAGCGGCGCGCGGTCCAGGAGCGGAGACCACGCGAGCGCCGCACCGGACGTCACGTGCGCCGCTCCCTCGGCATCGAGGCCGCGAGTGTGCACCGCGATGCTCGAGCGCTTGCGTTCGAGGTGCGCGGTGAGACCCGCGGCTCGTGCCAGCCGCGCGGCCCGCTCCAGCCTGGACGCGACGCCCCGCGGCAACGGGTGTCGCACGACGCGCTCTCCTGGTGCGCTCACCTCCCATCCGTGTTCACCCACGAACGTGAGTCTCACCGGCTCCAACAGCGCGGCCAGGTCGCGCACCGGGCGGCCCGAGACCACGACCAGCCTGGTGCGGCCGGACTCGGCGATGCGTTGCAGCAGCTCCCGCGTGCTCCGCGGCGCGACCGCTCGAGCGCGATCGGTCTCGAACGGCGCCAGCGTGCCGTCGTGATCCAACATCAAGAGTCGCGCCCTGGCGAGCGATACCTGATCCCAGAGTGGCCCCGGGATCCCGTCGAGCGCGCGATTCGCATCAGGCGGTCCTGTCAGATCCATGACGTACTCCTAACGGAATGAAGTGGACCGTGCCGGCTACGGTTCAATAGCCTTCCTGAGCTGTCAACCGACACGGCCGGTCGGGACGGTCGTCGACGCGACGCACCAGGCCCCGATTCCCCCACCGAACCGCGGAGGTCCCGCATGCAGGCTGTGAACCGCGCCCGTTCGGCGCTGACCCGAGCCGCGATCCGCACCCGGCAGCGAAACGAAGGGCCGCCGCGGACGACGCGCGACTCGCTCGCGCAATGGGCGCGCGCGCACATGCCCGACCGGGGCCTGATCGTGCTGTCCAACCGCGAGCCCTACTCGCATCGGCGGAACGGCGACGGCCTGGACGCGGTGCGCAACGCCGGCGGGCTCACCGTGGCGCTGGACGCTGTCATGCAGGCGCTGGGTGGCGTGTGGGTCGCGCACGGCAGCGGCGAGGCCGACCGCGAGGCGGTGGACGCGAACGACCACGTCGCGTGTCCGCCAGGGAAGCCGCGTTACACGCTGCGAAGGCTGTGGCTGGATGCCGAGGAGCAGGCCGGCTACTACTCGGGCTTCGCGAACAGCGCGCTGTGGCCGCTGTGTCACGTGGTCTACGTGCGGCCGCGGTTCGAGCTCTCCGACTGGGAGCAGTACCAGGCGGTGAACCGGCGCTTCGCGGAAGCGGCCGTCGCCGAGGCCGCTGGCCGGCCCGCGCTCGTGTTCATTCAGGACTATCACCTGGCGCTCGCGGCCCGGTACATCAAGGAAGCGCGGCCGGACATGCAGGTGGCGCTGTTCTGGCACATCCCGTGGCCGAATCCCGAGGCGTTTCGCGTGCTGCCGTGGGGCCGCGACGTCCTGGACGGCATGCTCGCGAACGACGTGCTCGGGTTCCACATCCGGCGCCACGCGCTCAACTTCCTGGACAGCGTCTCCGAGGCGCTCGAGGCGCGCGTCGACGTGGAGCGCATGGCGGTGGACCGCGGCGGACGTCGCACCTGGGTGCGGCCGTTCGCGATCAGCGTGGACGCCGAGGAACTCGGGGCACTCGCCGAGCTGCCCGAGACCGTGAAAGCCGCCGACCGGATCCGTCGTGACCTGGGGCTCGAGGACTGCAAGGTGATCCTGGGCGTGGACCGGCTGGACTACACGAAGGGCCTGCCCGAGCGATTCGCCGGCATCGAGCGGCTGCTCGAGAAGTATCCCGAGTGGCAGGGAAAACTTGCGTTCCTGCAGATCGGTGTGCCGTCGCGCATCGAGCTGCCGGAGTACCGGGCGGTGGGCGAGAGCGTGCGCGAGTGGACGCAGAAGCTGAACGAGCGCTTCCCGCGCGCGGGCGGGCCGACGGTCGTGCTGATCGAGGGCAACCTCGACTTCCGCGAACTCGTGCCCTATTACCGGCTCGCCGACCTGTGCACGGTGACCTCGCTGCACGACGGCATGAACCTCGTGGCCAAGGAATACGTGGCCGCTTCGCCGGACCTGGACGGCGCGCTCGTGCTGTCGCCGTTCACCGGCGCCGCCCGCGAGCTGGCGCGCGCGTGGCTCGTGTCGCCGTACGATCGCGAGGATCTGGCGGACAGCATGCACCAGGCGCTCGTGGCACCCGCCGAGGAACGACGCGAGCGCATGCGCGTGCTGCGCGAGACCGTGCTTCGCCGCAACATCTTCGATTGGACGCTCGAGGTGCTCGACACCATCGTGGGCCTCGGGCTCCAGACTCCCGATCCCGCCGCGCCGTTGGCGGGTGCGGCGACCGCCACCACCCCCCCGGTGATAGAACCTCGATCCTGACCTCGAGAGGTGAACCATGCCGATCCTCCACCTCATGCAGGCGGTGCCGTGGTCCCGTTCCACCGTCGTGCTCCATGACCTGCTCCAGGACTCCCAGAACTGGGGACTGCGGCTACTCGCGGCCGCCCTGGTGATGCTGGTGGGCTGGGGGCTCTCGGTGACGCTCGAGAGCGGAACGCGCGCGCTGTTGCGCGCACTCCACTTCGACGGCGCCGGCGGGCGCGTGCTGGGCGGCCTCGGGCCGATCGGCATCGAACCGTCGCGGCTCGTGGCCAAGGTCGTCAAGTGGCTGATGTTGTTAGTGGCGGTGCTGTTCGCGCTCGACATGCTCGGCATCGCCATCGCCTCCTCGGTGGGCGAGCGCCTGGGCGAGGTCGTGCCGCGCATCATCACCTCGGCGGTGCTGCTCGCCGTCGGCTCGATCCTGGCGCTCGTGCTGGGCACGGCGATGCGGCGCATGCTCGAGACCGCGGGCGTACGTGCCGCACGGATCCTCGGCCAGTTCCTCACCATCACGCTCACCAGCTTCTCCGGACTCCTGGCGCTCGGCGAACTCGGCTTTGCCGCGCAGTTCGTGATGGCGCTGGGCGTGGTCGCGGCCGCCACCGCGGGGCTCGGACTCGCGCTCGCGTTCGGCCTCGGCTGCCGCGAGCTCGCGCGCGACTTCCTGGTCGAGTACCTGCGCGCGCTCGACGAGCAGGAACCGCGGCGGCCCGAATGAGCCTGGAGGTCGCCCCCTACCAATTGCTCGGCGTCTCGCACGTGCTCCAGCCGTGGGGCGAGCGCGTGGACGACCTGGAGCAGCTCCGTGAGCGCCTGGTCGCGGCGCCGCCGAACGTGCTGTTCGTGCACGCGCTCCAGTGCCGGCTGCGTCACGCCGCGGCCGCCGAACTGCCCATGGATGACGTGAGCCATTGGGTCGCGTCCGCAGTGCAGGACCTGGAGACGGCCGAACGGCTGTGGTTCGCGCTCGCCACGGCCGAGCCTGGCCCCGAGCCCGCGCGCCGCGCATGGCTCGACGTGCTGGAACACCTCTCCGCGCCGCGCCGCAGCGAACGGCGCGGCCCGACGGGCGGCGCGTTCACGTTCCTGACTTCGCTATCAGTACCCTATCCCTACGGCGACCCGATCGACGACCCGCGAGAGGTCGTCCAGGCGCTGCTGCGTTCTGACGTCTCCGTGTGGTTCCTGCACCTGCTCGAGGAGCCATGGAATCGCGGTGCGCGGCCCACGCTCACGACGTGGCTGGATGCCCGCGGCGAGCGCCGGCTCGCGCGCTGGCTCGACGAATGCGCGCACTCGGGGCTGCCGCTCGAGAGGGCGTGCGCGCGGTTCCAGCGGCGCTGGCGCCTGAGCCAGGTCGGTCGCCGGCTCGCGGAGGGCGGTTCATCACGCGATCCCGTGGCGAGCGAGACGCGTGAGGCTGCCGCGCTCCTCGCCAAGCGGCTCACGGGCGACGAGCAGGCGTCATGAGCGTCGTCGACGTGAACGGCGACGGCTCGCTGCTCGAGGGCTACCGCGCGGTCGTTGGCGACGCGCCCATCCGAGCGCTCGAATCGCTCGCCCGCATGCTGCGCGACCACCGACTCGTGATGGTGAACTCGACGGCCGTGGGCGGCGGTGTCGCCGAGATCCTGCATCGGCTGGTGCCGCTCCTGCGGGAGCTGGGCGTGCCCACGACGTGGGAGGTGATGCCGGGCGACGAGCGCTTCTACGAGCTCACGAAGAAACTGCACAACGCGCTTCACGGTCTCGGCGATGCGCTCACGCCGACCGAGCTCGAGCACTACCTGACCGTCAATCGCCGCGCCGCCGAGGGGCTCGAGCTCGACGGCGACCTCGTATTGATCCACGACCCGCAGCCGGCGGCACTCGCCGAGCTGCGCCGGCAGTCGTCGCAGAAGTGGGTGTGGCGCTGCCACATCGATCTGGAGCGAGCGAATCCCGATGCGCTCGACATGCTGGTGGCACGCGTCGCTCACTATGACGCGGCCATCTACTCGCACGCCGCGTTCATGCCGAAGATCGCACCGGGCTACCTCGTGCCGCCCTCCATCGACCCGCTCTCGCCCAAGAACGTCGTGCTCAGCGACAGCGAGATCGACGAGACGCTGGCGCCTTTCGAACTCCCTGACTCGGTGCCGTGGGTGACGCAGGTGTCACGCTACGATCGGCTGAAGGACCCGCTCGGCGTGCTCCAGGCGTTCCGGCTGGCGCGGAAGCGCGAGCGTGCGCATCTGATCCTTGCCGGCGGAGCAGCGGACGACGACCCCGAGGGCGCCGAGGTCACGGCCGAGGTGCTGGCCGCCGCGAAGGGGCACGACGATGTCTCGGTCCTGACGCTGCCGCCCGACGCGCATCGCGTCATCAACGCGCTCCAGCGCCGCTCGACGATCGTGGTGCAGAAGTCGCTGCGCGAGGGATTCGCGCTCACCGTGGCCGAGGCGCTGTGGAAGCGGCGCGCGGTGGTGGCGAGCGCGGTGGGCGGCATCCCACTTCAAGTCCTCCACGAGCGCACCGGGCTGCTCGTTCGCTCGGTGGAAGGCTGCGCCGGCCAGATCGTGCGGCTGCTGCGCGACCCGGCGATGCGCCGCAGGCTCGGGGCGGCCGGCCGGGAGCACATCCGGGACAACTTCCTCCACCCGCGGGAGGCCCGGGACTACCTGACCTTGTTCCTGGCTCTCCTCCAGGGCATCGCGGCCCCGAGATAGCGCGAACGCCACATCTTACGGTAGGTTGTGGTCGCGCAATGTAGTGTGCGGCAATGTATTATCGGCTCAACACTCGCCC
>JAHFBX010000019.1 GCA_023249815.1 Candidatus Eiseniibacteriota bacterium | reverse complement strand
CCATCAGCACCCTGCTCATCGCGGGCCAGCCGGACACCATGCTTCCTACGGTCCGCGAGCGGCTCAAGGCGTTCTTCCAGCGCGGGGGCAGCGCTCTCATCATGACCACCGGGGCGCCGATCACCGGACGGGAGCCGCGCGCCAGCGGCCGGGAGCCCGCATGGAACGCCTTCCTGAAGCCTTTCGGCGTCAAGGTTCGGCCCGATCTCGTGTACGATCTGTCCTCCAATCAGATCGTGCCCGTCCCCGGGCAAGGCGGTGCCCCGGTCTATCAGCCCTATCCGTTCTGGGTTCGGGCGCAGGCGGGTGGTGGGACCGTCGTGACCGATGGCGTGGGAGAGATCTTCCTCCCTTGGGCGAGCAGCATCGAGATCCTGCCGGGAGCCATGAGCAAGGTGCAACCCCTGCTCATGTCCAGCCGGGCCGCTGGCATCGCGGAAGGGGACATCGATCTCTCTCCCACCCGGCAGTTCCCTCCGACCGACCTGAAAGCACGGGTCCTCGGCGTGTCGGTGATGCCGGGCGACAGCGGGATCGGGCCGCGGGGCCGGATCGTGCTGGTGGGCAACATGGAGTTCGCCACCGACCGCTACGCCGGCAGTGCCACGGAGAACGCGGTCTTCGCGCTTAACGCGATCGATTGGCTGGCGCAGGACGAGGCCCTCATCTCGATCCGGAGCAGGGACCGCCGGCCTCCGCGGTTGCTCTTCTCCAGTCCAACCCTGCAGCAGGGTGTGAAATACGCGAATGTCGCGGTGCTCCCGGTCCTGGTGGCGGTGGTGGGCATCGTGCGCCTGGTCGGACGACGCCGTCGCGCGCTGACACCATGGACCCCGCTGGCGGGCGGACCGTTCGGCGCCTCGCTCGGGGACTATCGCGGCTGGTTCCTGATCCCGGGATTGCTCGGCGTGCTCCTGTTCAGTCGCATGGTGAGCCGCATCGAATGGGTCTCGCGCTGGGCGCTCGCCGTGATCATCGGGGTTTACGCGGGGCTCAAGACGACGGGTTTCGCGCAGGGCGACCTGGTGGCGCAGGTCCAGGCCAGCCTCCAGCCGCTGTGGTCGTCGGACGTGTGGACGGGCGTGAACGCGATCCTGTTCACGATCGGGCTCCTGGCTTCACTCCTCTACTTCTTCTACAGCCGTGAGCACAAGGGTGTGCTCGGCATAGCGGCCCGCACCGGCATCGTGTTCTTGATGGTGAGCTTCGGCGCCGGATACGGCTACACCGTGATGTCACGCCTGTCGCTGCTCATCGGGCGCTTCCAGTTCCTGCTCGAGGACTGGCTCGGCATGAAGTGATGCTCGAGCGCGCGGCGCAGGGCCGGCCGGGCACGGTTCCTCCCGCGCCGCCGCTTCTGTGGCTCGATTTGGCGAGGGACGCCCCCGCGAACATGGCGCGCGACGCCGAACTTCTGGAGCGTGCCATCGCGGGCCGCCTGCCGGGCACGGTGCTTCGGCTCTATACGTTTGCTCCGCCGGGGATCACGCTCGGCCGCGGCCAGGATCCCGAGCGCGAGCTGGACTTGGCGGCGCTCGCGCGGGACGGCGTGCGATGGGCGGTGCGACCCACCGGCGGCGGCGCGATCTGGCACGACCACGAGTGGACGTTTGCGCTCGCGACGCGGCTCGGCGTGGATGGCTGGGCCGAGACGCCGGCGGCCGCGTACGAGCGCACGGCCCGGCTGCTCGCGACAGCGCTCCGAACGCTCGGCGTTCACGCGTCGCTGGCCGCGGGAACCGCGCGTGGGCCCGGTACGCCGCGCGCGGCGAGCGGCGCCGCTCCGCCGTGCTTCGCATCGAGTGCTCGCTTCGAGCTCGTGCTCGACGGCCGAAAGCTTGCCGGGATCGCGCAGCGGGCCGCGCGCGGCGCGCTACTCCAGCAGGGGAGCCTGTTGCTCGGCGAGTCGCACCTCACGCTCGCACGCTACGTTCGTGCGCCGGAAGACACACGTGAAGCGCTGGTGCGCGAGTGGCGCGGGCACGCCGCCAGCGCGGGCGAGTGCCTGGGCGCAGATCGGGGCCTCGCGAGGCTGGCCGGGGCGCTCGGTGAGGCGCTCGGCGGCGCCACGCCATTCCGCGCCGAGGAGGGAGCGGCGCGAGTCGGGGTCGCCGGATGACGCGCCGGTCGTGCTGAGATTGCCTGCGCGCGCCCCGGCTCCCTATACTGCCTCGCGCGCGTAACTCCTTGCTGGACATGGACCCGGAACCGGAGGTGATGATGCGGAAGCGTGCTGGGGCGCTGGTGCTGGCGTGCTTCGCGTTCACGCTCGGAGGTTGCGGAGGTGGTACGCCGCGTGGAGCCGCGTACGTCGACCGGCTCGCGTTGCCAACGGACACGATGACGGTCGTGATGGACGAGCTGGGCCGCTACGGCGGTCGATTCGTGGCCGGGGCCACGTCGAGCCCCAAGACGTTCAACCCGATCATGGCGAACGAGACGTCGTCCAACGAGATCATCCAGCTACTCTACATCTCGCTCACCGACCTCGACTACCGGACGCAGTCGGACATCCCGATGCTCGCCAAGTCCTGGGACATCTCCGCGGACGGTCGCACTGCCACGTTCCACCTGCGCCGCGGCGCGTGCTTCTCCGACGGCCATCCCATCACGAGCGACGACGTGAAGTTCTGCTTCGACGTCGTCATGGACTCGACGCTACATCCCTCCATGCAGGACGCGCTGGCGATGGACGTGGGCGGGAAGCACGTGCCCTACACGTACAGCGCACCTGACTCGTACACGTTCGTTGTGACCTCGCCCGTACCGGACGCGCTCATCCTGCCGCACGCGAGCAACATCCGCGTGCTGCCGCGGCACGTGCTCGAACCCGCGTTCAAGGCGGGGACGTTCGGCTCCATGTTCAACACGGCGACGCCGCCCGAGAGCCTGGTCACGTCCGGCCCGTTCCGGCTCAAGTCTTTTGCCGAGAACCAGCAGACTGTGCTGCAGCGGAACCCGTACTGGTTCGGAGTGGATGCCCGCGGGCACCGGCTGCCGTACCTGGACGAGGTGGTGTTCCGAGTCGCGAAGGACCAGGAGGTCGCCGCGCAGATGTTCCACGCCGGCGAACTGGACGGGCTCGACAACACGAAGCCGGAGGACTACCGGCAATTCGCGGCGGAGCAGCAGGCCAAGGACTACACGCTCTACGACGTGGGGCCTTCGTTCAACACGAACTTCCTGTGGTTCAACCTGAATCGCGTTCGCTCGCCCGAGAAGGGCAAGCGCATCGGCGACCCCAAGGTGGAAGCGCATAAGTTCGCCTGGTTCTCGAACCGCGACTTTCGCCGCGCGGTCTCGATGGCGATCGACCGCGACGCCATGGCCAAGGGGCCGTTCTATGGATATGGCGTCAAGGTGTGGTCGATCATGACGAGCGGGAACGCGCGCTGGTACGACTCCACCATCACTGCGCCCGACTTCGACCCGGCGGCGTCCACGGCCCTGCTCGACAGGATCGGGCTCACGGACCGGAACGGCGACGGCGTGCGCGAGGACGCGGCCGGTCACCCGGTGTCGTTCTCGTTGCTGTTCAACGGCGACAACAAGCTGCGTGCGGCGATGGCGACGCTGCTGCAGGACGACCTCGCCAAGGTGGGCATCCGGCTGGTGCCTTCGGGCGTGGACTTCAACACGCTCGTGTCCAAAACGCGCAGCGAATACCATTACGACGCCTGCATGATGGGCCTGGGTTCCGCGGTACCCGCCGATCCCGCGATGGGCGCGAACTTCTGGAAGTCCACGGGGATCACCCACTACTGGGACGCGAAGCAGCCCTCGGGCAAGACCGACACGCCCGCGGAGGATCGAATGAACGCGCTGTTCCAGCAGCACGTCAGTACGACCGATCTCGCCGCGCGCCGGGCCAGCTTTCACGACATGTCGCAGCTCCTGAACGACGAGAGCTTCGTGGTCTGGCTGCCCGCGCAGGAGCTGAAGATCCCGGTGAGCGCCCGGTTTGGGAACGTGCACCCGAGCCCGATGCCGCACCGCATCCTGTGGAACGCGGATCGCATCTTTGAGAAGCGTCCAGCCCGGAAGCGCTGACCGGGCTCAAGGGATGCGGACCTTTCTTCTCCGGCGCCTGCTGCAGACCCTGCCGCTCCTGCTCGGGATCTCGGCGCTGACGTTCTTGCTGCTCCAGCTGGCGCCGGGGGACTTCCTCGCCACGATGGCAGAGAACCCGCAGATCTCGCCGGCCACGATCGAGGCGATGCGCCGGCGCTTCGGTCTCGACCAGCCGTGGTGGACGCAGTACCTGTTGTATCTCAAGAATGTTTTCCTCCACCTCGACTTCGGCGAGTCGTTCTCGCGCCACCAGCCGGTGTTCTCGGTGCTGCGCTCGAGCCTCGGGAACACGCTGCTGCTGGCGAGCGCGGCGGCGGTCGTGACGTGGGGGCTCGCCATCCCGCTCGGCGTGATCGCCGCGGTGCGCCAGTACTCGTGGGTGGACCGGTCGCTGTCGTTCGTGGCGTTCGTGTGGCTATCCGTGCCCGAGGTGCTCTCGGGGCTCCTGTTCCTGTGGCTCGCCGCGGCCACGGGCTGGTTCCCGATCGGCGGCATGTTGGACCTGGACCACGATCTGCTCGGGCCGCTGGCGCGCGTCGGTGACCTGCTCCGCCACCTGGCTCTGCCCGCGCTGGTCGTGGGGTTGATCCCGCTCGCCGGCCGCATGCGGCAGATGCGCGCCAACCTCTTGGACCAGCTTCGGCTCGACTACATCACCACCGCGCGTGCGAAGGGCCTGCCCGAGCGCCGCGTCGTCGTGGGGCACGCGCTCCGGAATGCACTGAACCCCCTCATCACGCTGTTCGGATTCACGCTCGGTTCGCTCGTCTCCGGCTCGTTCGTCGCCGAAACCATCTTTTCCTGGCCCGGGCTCGGCACGGTGACACTCGAAGCGTTGAACACGCAGGACCAGTACCTCGTCATGGGCTCTGTGCTCATGGCCTCCGCGGTGCTGATCGCGGGCAACCTGATCGCGGACGTGCTGCTGGCAGCAGCCGATCCACGCATCCGCCATGAGTGACACCGTCGCGGCGCCGCCGCAGACTCCAGCGCGCCTGTTTTGGCGGCAGCTCCGTCGGAGCCCGCTCGCCGTGGCCGGCGGCGTCCTGCTCATCCTGCTCTACTCGCTCGCCGCGCTGGCACCGTTCTTCGCCCCCTACGCCGAGAGCGACATCGACCGGGACCGCTTCTTCCATCCGCCGACGCCGTTGCACTTGCGCGACGCGGACGGGCACTGGCACGCGCGACCGTTCGTCTACGGCAGTCGGGGCGGTCAAGACCAGACCTACGAGGTGGACACGAGCCGGCGCTATCCGCTGCGCTGGTGGGTCCGCGGCGCCCCCTACCGGCTGCTCGGCGTGCTGCCGGGCGACCGGCACCTGTTCGGCGTGGACGCCCCGGGGCGCATCTACCTGCTCGGCGCCGACGACGCCGGACGCGACGTGTGGACGCGGCTCCTGTTCGGCTCGCAGGTGTCGCTGACGGTCGGTGTCGTCGGCATCCTCATCTCGTTCAGCCTCGGGCTCTTGCTGGGCGGCGTGAGCGGCTACTTCGGCGGCTGGGTGGACACGCTCATCATGCGCGGCACCGAACTGCTGCTCTCGATCCCCGGGCTCTACCTGATCGTGGCGCTGCGCGGCGTGTTCCCGCTGGACCTGCCGAGCCAGCAGACCTATCTGGCGATCGTGGCGATCCTCGCGTTCATCGGCTGGGCGGGCCTGGCGCGCGTCATCCGGGGCATGGTGCTGTCGCTTCGCCAGGCGGAGTACGTGCTCGCGGCGCGCGCGCTCGGGGCGTCGAGCCTGCGCGTCATCGTGCGCCACATCCTGCCGAACACCATGTCGTTCACGATCGTCGCCGCCACCGTGGCGGTGCCCGGCTACATCCTGGGCGAGGTGTTCCTGAGCTTCCTGGGCGTGGGGGTGCAGCCCCCGGCGGCGAGCTGGGGCAACATGCTGAACGCCGCGCGCAGCCAGCGAGTGCTGACGTCTTTCCCGTGGATCCTGTTGGCACCGGGGACCGCGATCTTCCTCACCGTGATGGCGTTCAACTTCTTCGGCGACGGGCTGCGCGACGCGCTCGATCCGCGCAAGACCTTGGGGGGTCGGGGATGAGCGAAGCGAAGGCGTGTCGATGAGCGAAGCGAAGGAGTGCCGATGACCGAACCGCTGCTCGAACTGCGTGAGCTCAAGACGCACTTCTTCACCGACGATGGCGTCGTGCGCGCCGTGGACGGCGTGTCGTTCGCGCTGTACGCAGGCGAGACGCTCGCCGTGGTGGGGGAGTCGGGGAGCGGGAAGAGCGTGACCAGCCTGTCCGTGCTCCGCCTCGTGGCCTCGCCGCCGGGTCGAATCGTCGGCGGCAGCATCCGCTTTCGCGGGCGCGACCTGCTGGCGCTGGCCGAGGCCGAGATGCGCGCCATCCGGGGCAAGGAGATCTCGATGATCTTCCAGGAGCCCATGACGAGCCTGAACCCGGTGTACACGTGTGGCGAGCAGATCATGGAGGTGATCGAGCTGCACGAGGGACTGGGTCGCGCGGCGGCCCGGGTGCGCGCCATCGAGATGTTGCGCCACGTCGGGATCTCGTCGCCCGAGCAGCGCGTGGACGAGTACCCGCACCAGATGTCGGGTGGCATGCGCCAGCGCGTCATGATCGCGATGGCGCTGGCGTGCAAGCCATCGGTGCTGATCGCCGACGAGCCCACGACGGCGCTGGACGTGACGATCCAAGCGCAAATTCTGGAGCTTCTCCAGAAGCTTCGCCGCGAACTGGGCATGGCCGTGCTGCTCATCACGCACGACCTGGGAGTGGTGGCCGAGACCGCGGATCGGGTCGCGGTCATGTACGCGGGCCAGGTCGTGGAGTACTGCGGCGTGCGCGAGGCGTTCCGATCCACGCGCCACCCGTACACGGCCGGGTTGCTGGCCTCGCTACCGCGTCTCGGCGACGAGCATCAGCGGTTGCGCGTGATCCCCGGCAACGTCCCGAACCCGGTGCGGTTCCCCGCCGGCTGCCGGTTCCACCCACGCTGCCCGATCGCGGTGGAACGCTGCAGGAGCGAGGTGCCGGCGCTCCGGGACGTGGGCGGCGGGCACCTCGCGCGCTGCTTCCGCGCCGAGGAGATCGCGTCGGGCGCCGTGGACCCGGTCGCTGGGGAGGGCGCGCCGCGTGGCTGATGCGCTGCTTCAAGTCCGCGATCTGCGCAAGCACTTCCCGATCCGGCGGGGACTGTGGAGCCGGGTCGCGGGCCACGTCCGCGCGGTGGATGGGGTTTCGTTCGACCTCATGGCCGGCGAGACGCTCGGCTTGGTGGGAGAGAGCGGTTGCGGCAAGACCACGACCGGCCGCTGCCTGCTGCGGCTGATCGAGCCCACGTCGGGAACGGTCCGCTTCGACGGGCGCGACGTCACCGCGCTTCGCCCGCGCGAGCTGCGATCGCTCCGGCGCGAGATGCAGATCGTCTTCCAGGATCCCTACTCGAGCCTGAACCCGCGACTCACGATCGGCAGCATGCTCGCGGAGCCTCTCGCCATCCACGGCCTCGCGCGCGGTGCCAATGCGCGAGAACGCGTGGCGGAGCTCCTGACGCTCGTGGGTATGTCGCCGGACCACGCGCGCCGCTACCCGCACGAGTTCTCGGGCGGCCAGCGCCAGCGGCTCGGCATCGCGCGAGCGCTCGCGGTCAAGCCTCGGCTCCTCGTGCTCGACGAGCCGGTCTCGGCGCTGGACGTCTCGATCCAGGCGCAGATCGTGAACCTGCTCCGCGACCTCCAGCGCGAACTGTCGCTCACCTACCTGTTCGTGGCACACGACCTCTCGGTCGTCGAACACGTCAGCACGCGCGTCGCCGTCATGTACCTGGGTCGCATCGTGGAGCTGGCGCCTCGCGAGACGCTCTACCGCGATCCGCGGCATCCCTACACGCGCTCGCTGCTCTCGGCGGTGCCCGTCCCCGATCCCGATCGCCGCGCCCAGCGCATCGTCCTCACGGGCGACGTTCCGAGCCCGGCGAAGCCGCCGTCGGGGTGTCGGTTCCACCCTCGCTGCCCACTCGCGGCGGAGCGCGGCGAGCTGGCGCGCTGCTCGAGCGACGATCCGACGCTTCGGGAAGTCGCGCCCGGGCACTGGGTGGCTTGCCATTTCGCGTAGAGTTCTTTCCAAGGGCTCACGTCCGAGCTCCCCGCGTGACGTCCCTCGAACCTCGCTTCGGGAGCGGCGGGCCGGATTGGGCGATTCGCCCCGAGTGAGCGAACGTTTCTGGCGAATCGCCCCAGCGGCGCAATGCGGCCGCGTGCCGGACGCAACGGGCGCGACGTCCGGAGCGTCGCAGAGCGCCTGAAATCGCCACTCGCCACACGCATTCGCAGTGACATGCGAAGCGCGCAGGAATCCACGCGAGTTGGCATCGCGATTGCGTTGACAGGTGAGTGAAGCCGACGGGCGGTGCCCGATCCGGACCGCCACGGCGACATCGTTGAAGGTGTGCTCCCTGTCCCTCTCGTGTTTGGCGGTCTGTGGGCTGATCCCCCTATCGCGAGCGAAGGAGTCTTACGGACATGCACACGGTCGGTATGGGGAGCTTCCTGTAGGGCCCTGGAACTGGCGGCGCCATAGCCATCGCGCTCGACTCGCGCGTCCGCACGCCGGGGCCCATGACGTCACCGCCCTCACGCCTTTCGGCGTGGGGGCGGTTCGCGTTCCACGCCGAGCCCGCCACCCGAACAACGCGCCGGCGCCGCAGCGCCGTTGACCCGCACGGCACGGGGCGGTAGCTTCCGCGGGCTGTCCGCGCGGCTCCTCGCGCGAGCCGGCGCTGGATGCAACGGGAGGTGCATGGACTTAGCCCCGACGGGACGCTCGCTGGGACTGGTCGAGACGCACGGATGGATCGCCGCGGTGGAAGCCGCGGACGCGATGACCAAGTCCGCGCGCGTGACGCTGACCCGGTACGAGGTCACGCGCGGGGCGCTGGTCACGATCCTCGTTCGCGGCGAGCTCGCCGAGGTCGAGGCCGCCGTGGCCGCAGGGTCCGCCGCCGCCGCCGCGATCGGGGAGCTGCGTCGCGGTCACGTCATCCCGCGCCCGGCACCCGAACTCGAATCCGTGATCCTGACGAGGCGCCAGTCGGCGCCCTGACCGCTTCACCCCTTTGCCGGAGGACGCGATGCAGGAAGAAGCGTTGGGCTTGATCGAGACGCGTGGCTTCGTCGCCATGGTCGAGGCCTCGGACGCCATGGTGAAGGCGGCGCGCGTGACGCTCGTCCACTACGAGAAGATCGGTGGCGGTTACGTGACCACGGTCGTGCGCGGCGACGTCGCCGCGGTGCGCGCCGCCACCGAAGCGGGCGCCGCCGCGGCCTCGAAGGTCGGCGAGGTGGTCTCCGTCCACGTCATCCCGCGGCCGCACTCGCAGCTCGAGGACGCGCTCCCCATTCGCCGTCCCGAGACCGCCGGCAAGAAGTAGCCATGATCCTCGCCAAGGTGCTGGGCACCGTGGTGAGCACACGCAAGGACCCGGGACTCACCGGGCTCAAGCTGCTGCTCGCACGCGAGGTGGATGCCGCGTACAAACCCGCGGGCAACCAGGTCGTGGCCGTCGACGCGGTCGGAGCGGGCGAGGGCGAGCTGGTGCTGATCGCGGCCGGATCGTCCGCCCGCTTGACCGAGGTCACGAAGGATCGACCGGTGGACCACGTCATCTGCGGCATCGTGGACCTGGTCGAGACCGAAGGCCGCGAGACGTACGCCAAGCGGGCGGGGCTGCCCGCGTGAGCCGCCGACCATCAGCGCAGCGAAGGCACTGCGATGAGCGCAGCGAAGGCACTGTGATGCGCGCAGCGGAGGCACTGCGATGAGCGCAGCGAAGAGGCTCCAATGACGCTCGACGCCACGCGCATCGGCGCCATCGTGGCCGAGGTGCTGGAGCGCCTGGAGCGCGACCCCGCCGACCCGGCCGCGGCGAGGCCGCTGGGCATCCACACATCGCTGGACGACGCGGTGGCGGCGGCACGAACGTCATCCGCCGCCTGGCGCGACACACCGCTCGAAGTGCGCGGGCGCGTCATCGCCTCCATCCGCGACACGCTGATCGCAAGCCTCGAGGCGCTGTCCAAGCTGGCGGTGGAGGAGACCGGGCTCGGGCGGGTGGAGGACAAGATCCTCAAGAACCGGTTGGTCGCCGAGCGCACGCCCGGCACCGAGGATCTGGAGCCGGTGGCGTGGACCGGGGACCACGGGCTGACGCTGCTCGAGCACGCCCCGTACGGCGTCATCGCCGTGATCACGCCGGTCACGAACCCGAGCGAGACCATCATCAACAATGGCATCTCGATGATTGCGGGCGGGAACACTTGCGTGTTCTGTCCGCATCCGAATGCCCGCCGCGTCTCCTCGCTCACCATCGACCTCATGAACCGCGCCGCGCGCCGCGCCGGCGCGCCCGAGCCGCTGTTCCACTCGGTGGCCGAGCCCACGCTCGACATCGCGAAGGCGCTGCTTCGCTACAAGGGCATCCGGCTGAACGTCGTGACGGGCGGGCCCGGAGTGGTGAAGGAGGCACTCGACGCCGGCAAGAAGGCGATCACGGCCGGGCCCGGTAATCCACCGTCGGTCGTGGACGAGACCGCCGACCTCGAGAAGGCCGCGCGCGACCTGGTCATGGGCGCGTCGCTCGACAACAACATCGTCTGCACCGACGAGAAGGAGATCATCTGCGTCTCGATCGTCGCGGACCGGTTGAAAGAGAACATGTCGCGCGCAGGCGCGATCGTGCTGGCGCAGCACCAGACCGAGCAGCTGAAGAAGCTCATCCTCGAGACGGACAAGGGTCCGCGAAAGCATGGGGCGATCAACCGCAAGTACGTGGGCAAGGACGCCGCGGTCATCCTGCGCGATGCCGGCATCTCGTGCCCGCCGGACAAGCGGCTGGCGCTGTGCGAAGTGGACGCCGATCACGCGTTTCTGTGGACGGAGCTCATGATGCCGGTGTTGCCGCTCGTGCGCGTCCGCCACGTGGACGACGCCATCGATTTCGCGGTCGAGGTCGAGCACGGCTATCGGCACACCGCCTCGATGCACTCCCGGAACATCGACAAGCTCCACCGCATGGCGCGCGCCTGCGACTGCTCGATCTTCGTCAAGAACGGACCGAACGCCTCCGGCCTGGGCTGGAACGGCGAGGGGCCCACGAGCTTCACCATCGCGAGCCCGACCGGCGAAGGCATGACCACGGCGAAGAGCTTCACGCGCATCCGGCGCTGCACGCTCGTGGACCGGTTCCGCATCGTATGAACCCGGTCGCGGTTGCCGCTGTCGAAACGTCGAGCATCGCCCAGGGTCTGGTCACGGCGGATGCCATGGTGAAAGAGGCCGAGGTGGAGGTGCTGGAGGCCTCGGTGCTCTCGCCCGGGCGCTACTGGATCGTCGTGGGCGGCGACGTCGCCCCCGTGCGCGCCGCGCACCGGCGAGGGGTCGAGGTGGCCGCCGACACGCTCCTGGACCAGCTGCTGATCCCGCAGCTTCACGAGGGCGTGCTGCCCGCGCTGCGCGGCATCGTGGACCCCAGCGACGACGACGCCGTGGGCGTGCTCGAGACCCTCACCGCGGCGTCGGCGATCGTGGCCGCCGACCGGGCCGCCAAAGCTGCGCGCATCGTGCTCCGCGATCTGCGACTCGCGAATGGCATTGGTGGCAAGGGCGTGGTCGTGCTGTCGGGCCGCCTTCCCGACGTGCAAGCGGCGGTGGACGAGGGACGCGCCGACGCGCGAGCCCGCGGCCTGCTGGCCCGCGCCGTGGTGATCCCACGCATGGACGCGCGGCTCCGGGCGCGGATCGTGTGATGGCGCCCGAACAGGGTCGCTTGATAGCGCTCGGGCAAGCTCGCTTGATAGCGCTCGAACAGGCTCCCTTGATGCCGCTCGGGCAGGCTCGCTTGATGCCGCTCGGGCAGGCTCGCTTGATGCCGCTCGGCCAGGCTCGCTGATGCTGTTCGCGCGCGTCGTGGGGACGGTGGTGTGCACGGAAAAGGTGCCGTCGTGGCGCGGGCAGCGGCTGCTGTTGCTCGAGACCACGGACCCGGCCGGGAACGCCGCCGGCGGGCGGCCGTTCGCGGCCATCGACCTCGTCTCCGCGGCACCTGGGCAGCGCGTGTTCGTGGTGCGCGGCCGGGAGGCGGCGGTGGCGCTCGCGAATCCCGAGAACCCGGCGGACGCGGCGATCGTCGGCATCGTGGACCATGTGACCGAGCGCCCGCCGGGAGCGGTCGACTAGTGTTTCTCGCGCGCGTGACGGGCGAGGTGGTGGCCACGATCAAGCACCCGCACCTGGCCGCGCGGAAACTCCTGCTCGTGTCCCCCGAGCCCACGCCGGGGCGGCCCGCGTTGCCGCCGGTGATCGCCGTGGACACGGTGGACGCGGGCGTGGGCGATCGGGTGCTGGTCGCCGATGAAGGGAACGCGGCGGCACAGGTGCTGGGCCAGCCCCGCGGCCCCGTCCGCACCGTCGTGGTCGGTGTCGTGGACCACGTGGACGGTCCGCCGGCGAGCGGCGCCGATCGGGCCGGCCGGGGCGGGGACGAGCGGCCTTGAGCGAAACCGCCTGGGCGCTTATGTTCGCGCCCACCTGGACTTGGGAGGCCCGTCGTGCCGCTCTATGAATACGCGTGCCCGGCTTGTCGCCACACCTGGGAGACGTTGCAAGACCGCTGGGACTCACCCGTTCCGGCATGTCCGGCCTGCGGCGGCTCGCGGGCCAAGCGCAGACTCAGCACGTTCGCCGTCGTCGCGACGCCCGCGGCGGCATCGCGTTCCGCTCCAGGACCTTGTGGCTCGGGCGATTGCGCGTGCCGCAGGGCCGAGGACCAGTCATGAGGACGACCTTGAGGGAGGATGGACGATGACCAAGGCGGACCTGGTGGAGGAGATCGCCACGACCACGGGGGTCTCGAGGAATCACACGGCTGTGATCATCGACGGGATGCTCGACGCCGTCTGCCGCGCGCTCAGCGAGGGCAAGCACTTGGAGATCCGCGGCTTCGGAACGTTCAAGGTCCGCGAGCGCCGCGCTCGCCGAGCGCGTAACCCGCGCAGCGGCACCGAAGTGCAGGTGCCCGCGAAGCTGGTGCCGGTGTTCAAGCCGAGCAAGGAACTCAAGGCCCAGGTCCTCGAGGCCCCGGCCGCCACGACGAGCGGTTCGATCGGCTGATCGGCCGCACACGAGTCTCACGCGAAAGGAGCGGGGATGGGTTCGGGGAAGAAGCGGAAGCGGAAGAAGATCGCGACGCACAAGCGGAAGAAGCGCCTCCGGAAGAACCGTCATAAGAAGCGCGTCCGCTGATCGTCCCGCTCGGGACCCCGATTCCACCCGCCGTCTCATCGGTCGCGCGCAGTTCGCGCGCGGCCGCTGGAGCTTCGATCCCGCACGCCGAGGTCCGGGCGTGCGGGATCTGTCTTGGCGGGGCCATCTGGCTCCTGAAGACGGCGACTGGGTGATCGCCGAGGTGCCGTGGGTGGGCCCGGCACGTCTCGTCGAAGTGCTTGGCGCCGAGGACCGTCCGGCCTGGGACGACGCCACGGTGGCGTCGCAGTTCCGCTTGCGAACGCATTTCCCGCCGGCCGTCGAGGCCGAAGCGGCGGCGCTCCACGAGCCGCACGCGCGCGACCTGCACGCGCGCGAAGATCGCCGGGACGACCTCGTCGTCACGATCGACCCGGAGGACGCGCGCGATCATGACGATGCGCTCTCCGTGCGCGCGCTTCCCGGTGGGCGTTTCGAGGTGGCGATCCACATCGCGGATGTCTCGGCCTACGTCCGACGCGGCAGCGCGCTGGACGATGAGGCCCGGCTCCGCGGCAGTAGCTGCTATCTGCCGGCCGGCGTGGTGCCCATGCTGCCCGAGCGGCTGTCCTCGGACCTGTGCTCGCTCCGCGAGGGCCGCGACCGCCTGACGCTCTCCGTGTTCACGGTGCTCGACGCCAAGGGCGTGCTTCACGAGTACCGCTTCGCCGCGAGCGCGATCAGGAGCCGCGCGCGACTCACCTACGAGCAGGTGCAGCGCTCGCTGGACGGTGACGAGCACCTGCCGGTGCCCGTGCGGGGCGCGGTCTCGGAACTCATGCGGCTCGCGCGCGCGCTGCGTGCGCGGCGCGTCGCCGTGGGCGCGCTCCAGCTCGAATCCACGGAGGTCCGTGCGCGGCTCGACGCCTCGGGCGAGCCACTTGCGCTCGTGCGGCGGCCGCATCTCGAGAGCCACGAGTTGGTGGAGGAGTTCATGCTCCTCGCGAATCGCTGCGTGGGCGAGGCAGCCTCGGTGCGTGGCAGCGGCGTGCTATGGCGCGTGCACGAGCCGCCGCTCGGGCGGAAGCTCGCCGAGCTGGACGAAATGCTGCGCGTGCTCGGACTGCCGCGGCTCGGGCACCTGGGCGAGCCGCACAAGGCGCTCCAGGCGCTGCTCGCGACGCCGCTCGACGCGCCGGCGCGACGCCTAGTCCACAGGCTTGCACTCCGCTCGCTCACGCGCGCACGCTACTTTGAACGCGACCTCGGGCACTTCGGACTGGCGACACGCGAGTACCTGCATTTCACGTCGCCGATCCGGCGGTATCCCGACCTCCACAATCACCGGCGCGTGCGCGAATGGGTGACGAAGGTCCGCGACCAGGCGTGGGACCCGCACGAGAATGCCCGGCTCGCGGCGGAGTGCAGCGCGCGTGAACAGGATGCCGCGGACGCCGAGCGGGAAGCCACGAAGGTCAAGGGGCTGCGGCTCCTCGCCACGAGACTCGGGGAGCGCGCTTCGGGTACTATCTCGGGGCTCGTACCCCGGGGGTTCTTCGTGGAGCTGGAAGATCCGCCGGTCGATGGATTCGTGGCCGTCGGCGACCAGCTCGACGACCGGTTCGATCTGGATGCCGCAGGCGTGCGTCTGGTGGGGCGCCGATCGCGCCGCCGGTTCACGCTCGGCGATTCGGTGGTGGTCACCATCGCGCGGGTGGACGTGCCCGCGCGCGAGAGCGATCTCGTGCTGGAGGACGACGGGCCGCGCAAGGGACGTCGCACACACAGGAGGCAAGGATGGCGCTGAAGAGGACCACCGCGCGCCGCGGCCGGGAGCGTCGCGGCAGTGAACGAGCCGACGTCCGGCTCTCCATGCGCGTCGACGCGGGGGCCATGGCCGGCGCCGCGAAGATCGTCACCGAGAGCCAGAACCTCTCGGCGAGCGGAGTGTATTGCCACGCGTCGCATTTCCTGGCGCCGCTCTCGAAAGTGCAGCTCACCATCGTGCTGCCGCGCATGCCGGGCGGGGACGGCTCGCCCCAGGAGCTCGTGAAGTGCGACGGCATCGTCGTGCGCTGCGACCAGCGCGCCGGGGATCGCTCCGATACGCCGTACGAACTGGCGTGCATGTTCTCCGGACTGGAAGCCGCACAGCGCGGCCGTATCGAGGAGTTCGTGACGTGGCGCAACCTACAGGCCTTGCGCGCAGCGCTGAGCCCTTCCCCGGCGGCGCGGCGAAAGCCTGCCCTGCGCCGCGCGACCCCGTCCCAGACGGCGACCAAGAAGCCGGCATCGCGTGCCACCGGGCGGGCCACGCTCCGGCCCGGCGCGTCGCCCACGCGTGCGAGTGCTTCGCGGTCGCGCCCAGCCCGGCGCGCGGGGCGGGCCAGCCGCTGACGCTCCCGGTGGGCTCGACCCCGGGGCTCGGGGTGCAGCGGGGCCGACCGCTCGCGGGAGCGTTCACGCCCCCCGGGGACAAGTCCATTACGCATCGCGCGCTCGTATTCGGCCTGCTTGCCGACGGCGTCACGCGCGTCCACGGCGCGAACCGGGGAGAGGACTGCGCGCGATCCGCCACCTGCGGGGAGGCGCTCGGAGCCCAGGGGAAGCGCACACCCGGGGGCTGGGAGCTCCACGGCACGGCCGGGACGCTTCGCGCGCCCCACGCGGATCTGAAGTGTGGCAACTCGGGCACCACGATGCGGTTGCTCGCCGGCGTCGTGGCGGCGTTCCCGGCCGCGGGCGCGTCGCGATCGTTCACGGCGCGGCTGACGGGTGACGCCTCGCTGTCGCACCGGCCGATGCGGCGCATCGCCGAGCCGCTCGAACGCATGGGGGCGCGTGTCGAGGGACGGGGCGAGCGCTGCACGCCGCCGCTCACGGTGACGGGCGGCGCGCTGCGCGGGATCGACTACGACGCCCCCATGGCCAGCGCCCAGGTCGCGACGTGCGTGCTGCTCGCGGGACTCGCGGCGAGCGGGGAGACGAGCGTGACGCTGCCTGGCCCCGCGCGCGATCATACGGAGCGGCTGCTGCCGCTGTTCGGCGTCGCCGTGGAGCGCTCGGAACTGAACGGCGGCGGCCGCACGGTGCGCGTGAGCGGAGGCGCGACGCTGCGCGCGGCCGACGTGCGCATCCCGGGCGACCTGTCCTCGGCTGCCTTTCTGTTCGCGGCGGCAGCCGCGGAACCGGGTTCGCGCGTCACGGCGCACGACGTGAACCTGAACCCCACGCGCACCGCGTTCCTGGACGTGCTTCGGGAGATGGGAGCCCACGTGACCGTGGAGCGAGCGCGCGAGGAATCGGGCGAACCCGTCGGCGACGTCACGGTGGAGGGTCCCGAGCGGCTCGCCGCGTTCGACGTCCCGGCGGATTGGGTGCCGCGCATGCTGGACGAGGTGCCGGCGTGGGTCGTGGTGGCCTCGGCCGCGACGGGGACGTCGCGGCTCTCGGGTGCCGCGGAGCTGCGCGTGAAGGAGAGCGACCGCCTCTCGGCGCTCGCCCGCGGCCTCGGCGTGCTCGGCGTGACCTGCGCCGAGCGGCCGGACGGGCTCGCCGTGACGGGCGGCGTGCCTCGCGGGCACGGCCGGATCGAGACGCAGCTCGACCACCGGATCGCCATGGCGTTCGCGGCGATCGGCTGCCGCACGCGTGAGCCGGTGTGGCTCGACGACGTCTCGCACGTCGCGACGTCGTTCCCCGGCTACTTCGACACGCTCGCCTCACTCGGCGCCGGCGTCGTTTCCGTACCGCGGGGAAGGGGCGGCCCATGAGCTTCGTCGTCACCATCGACGGGCCCTCCGCGGCGGGGAAGAGCACGACCGCTCGCGCCATCGCGCAGCAGCTGGGCTGGCGCTATCTGGATACCGGTGCCTACTACCGCGCACTGGCGCTGAAGGCGCTGCGACTCTGGACGGCCGCCGACGACCAGGCCGCGACCCGGCTCGCGCGCGAGACGCGCATCGAGTTCTCGGGCGATCCGTCGCGGGCGCACGTTCTGCTGGACGGCGCGGACGTGACCGATGCCATCCGTGCCCCCGACGTGAGCCAAGGCGCTTCGCGCATCGCGGCGTTCCCGGGTGTGCGCCGGCTGCTGGTCGAGTGGCAGCGCACGCTGCGCGAGCGCGAGCCTTTGGTGGGCGAAGGCCGGGACCTGGGCACGGTCGTGTTCCCGGACGCGGAAGTGAAGCTCTACCTGGACGCCGATCCCGAGACCCGGGCGAGGCGGCGCCATGCCGAGCTCGCCGACCGGGGCCTGGCGGTGACGCTCGAGGAGGTTCGCGCGGACATGCGGGCGCGCGACGAGCGCGATCGCTCTCGGGCGGACAGTCCACTCAAGCCCGCGGCAGACGCGACCGTGCTCGACACCTCGGGGTGGGACCCGGCGCGCCAGGTCGAGGCCGCGCTCGCCGTGGTGCGGGCCCACCCTCGTTTCCCGAAGGGCGGCGACGTGCCCGAGCGGGCGGGAACGTGACCCGAGCCCCAGGGCGGCCGCGTCGTGCGCGGCGGGGCGGCTTGGACTCCGCGTGAGTCTCCACTATAGTGCGTCCCGCTTCCTGCTCGGGGGACTCGTGGGTGCCCTGAGCGGCTGGGAGGTTCGCGGTCGCGAGCACGTTCCGCCCACGGGCGGCGTCATCGTGGCTTCGAATCACATCTCGTTCTGGGACCCACCGCTCGTCGGCACCGCGGCGATCCGCGAACTGCACTTCCTCGCGAAGGAGGAGCTGTTCCGGCCGCCGGTCCTGGGCT
>JAHFBX010000222.1 GCA_023249815.1 Candidatus Eiseniibacteriota bacterium | reverse complement strand
GAACGGGCGGTTCAACCTGAACCCGGCGGACACCGGGTCGAATCCGGTGGACCGCCCGCCGCACAACCGCAGGTTCTATCGGAAGCATGGCGATGCGCTCGCCAACTACTTCGACGTTCAGTCCTATGGCCGGGTGCGCGTCGAGGTGGACGTGTGGCCGGCCGAGCAGGACTCCGCATATCACTTGACCGACATGGCCGATCTCGGGCCGTGGACCTTTGGCAACAGCATCTTCCGCGCCGCCGTGAAGATGATGCGGCTGTGCTTCTTCGCGGCCGACGCGCAGAGCATCGCGAAGAACGACCGCATCCCATGGGACCGTTACGACCGGTTCATGATCCTGCACGCCGGGAGCGACCTGCAGAGCGACATCAACCAGGACTCCAAGGAGGACATCCCGTCGTTCACGATGTTCGTGGACGACACGGACCGCGTCATCTTCGCGGACTCGAGCAACCGCGATCGGCCCATCGACCGCGTCGCGTTCCTCCCCGAGACCATCAACCAGGACGATGCCTACGGCGCGCTGAATGGCGTCATCGCGCACGAGAACGGGCACAACCTCTTCGGGCTGGGCGACGTCTACGACATCAACACCGCGCTGCCCGTGGTGGGCTGGTGGTCGCTCATGGACAGCGGCAACCTCGTGGGCTCGCGCGTGCAGCTTCCCACGGGGGAGATCTTCGCGGTCGGGCTGCTGCCGCCCAGCCTGGATCCGTTCCAGCGGAACTTCATCCTCGACGAGGGGCTGTTGACCTACCGGACACCGGGCCCCGCCGACACCGCGATCTTCCACCTGCGCGGCAGCCAGCGCACGAACGACTTCGTGAAGCTGGACCTGTCGAGCGACGAGTACGTGATCCTCGAGAACCGGTATCTGTCGCCGGCGCTGAGCGTGCGCCTGCTGCAAGACGACACGACGCGCGTCGTGCTGGGACCGCGCGATCCCGACCGGTTCGAGTACGACGCGCTGCTGCCGGGATCGGGCATCCTGGCCTGGCACGTGGACGAGAGCGTGATCCCGTTCCTGACCTCGCTGCGCGTGAATCCCGACTTTGGCTTCAACAGCAACGCGCGGCGCCGCGGCCTGCAGATCCTCGAAGCGGACGGGCTGGACGACCTGGGTGACCTGGGCTCGCCGGACCTCCTGGGAGGCGCGTACGACCCCTACCAGCTGTTCTTCGCGCCGCTGCTCTCCGACGTGACGATTCCGAACCTGATCCCGAACCAGGGGACGAAGCCGCACCTTCAGGTCGAGTTCCTGGACAATGCCGGCGACGACATGCGCGTGCGCGTGCACCGCAGCTGGCAACCGGCGGGCTGGCCAGTGGTGGCGAACTTCCCACCCGGCGGGCCGGCGCTGCTGGCCGTGGACCTGAATCGTGACGGCCGGCCCGAGGTGGTGTGGGCGGGCGGAGACACGTCCATCACGGACACCTCGCTCGCCGCGCGGTCGGCGGTGCGCGATTCGGCCGCGCTCTTCGTTGTGCGTGGCGACGGGCTGGGGCTTCAAGGCGCGGACACGCTCGACATCGCGCACTTGGACCGGCGACCGCGGCCCGAGGTCGCGGCGTTGCCGGCGACCCCAACGGCGGACGGCATCGTGTTCGCGACCACATTCCACGCCGGCCCCGCCGATCTCGTCGGCGGCAAGCTCTGGGCGGTCTCGCCGGGCGGCGCGTCGTTGCCCGGGTTCCCGGTGACGCTGCCGTCCCCGGCGAGCACACCACCGGTCGTGGCCGGCGATGTCTCGACGGGCTGGCTCGCCTGGGTGGGTTGCGAGGATGGCCGCGTACGCGCGGTGGACGCATCCGGTACGGTGGTCACCACCAGCTCGTTGGCGCTTGCCGGGGGCGTGAGTGGCCGCATGGCGGTGTGGTCTCCGACGGACCCGATCCCGGTTCAGCCCCCGCTGCCGGAGGGCCGCCTGGTCGCCGCGGGCACCGCGGGCGAGGTGGTGGTGCTGGGGCTCGGCGCGCTGACGCCGGTCGCGGGCTGGCCGCTCAGCGTGGGCACGGCGCCGTTCGCGCCCGACTTCCTATTGCTGCGACTGGGAGGTGTTGGCTCGAACGCGGTCCAGGACTGTCCGTCCCCGGGCGTGCCGGAGCCCACGATCGTGGGACGCAATGCCGATCGCGTGTGGGCGTGGTGCATGTCCTCGGCCCGGTTGCTCGAGGGCTGGGGCGGCTCGTTCGGTGACACGCTAGTCTCCGGACTCGCCGCGGGCGACACGGACGGCGACGGCTTTCCCGAGGTCATCGTGCAGAGTCTGCGTTCGAAGCTTGCCTACTTGAATCGCACCGGCCGTCCGGCGCCCGGGTGGCCGCGTGCGGGCACACCGGAGGGCTTCGCGACCCACACGGCGCCGCTGGCACTCGACGTGACCGCCGACGGTCGTCCCGAGCTCGTGGCGTTGAACGCCAGTGGCGTCGTCACCGCGCTCGACGGCTCGGGCCGCACGCCCGAGGGCTGGCCGCTCGCGACCGGGGTGGGCGCGGGGGGCAGCATGCTCGCGGCCGACCTCGATGGCGATGGCTCGCTCGAGGTGGTGGCTCCCGATCGCTTCGGCAAGCTCTACGCCTACACCGTGCCAGGCTCGCTCTCGGCCACCGCGAGTCCATGGCGCATGCTGGGAGGGGATCCGGGCCGTACGGCCATGTTGCCCGACGCCGCCACGAGCAGCCCGGGCGCGCCGAGCGCGGGGCCGCTCATCGCGGGCTCGCTCAAGGCGTACCCCAATCCCGCGCGCCGTAAGCCGGTGCAGTTCGCCTATCAACTCACGGAGGACGCTTCCGTGGAGTTCCGTGTGCTCGACGCCTCGGGTCACGAGGTCGCGCGCTGGTCGCGCTCGGGCCGGCGGAGCGACAACCTCGAGACCTGGGATCCGGGCGGGCTGCCCGCCGGGCTCTACGTGGCGCGCGTGCGCTTCTCGGGCCCGGGCGGCTCGCGCACCGAGAGCCTGCCGCTGGGGATCCTGCGATGATCCGCGCCGCGCGCTCGCTTCTCGTCATGCTCGGCTTGCTCATGTTCGCGCAGCCCGCGACCGCGATCGATTCGGGCTCGCGCGCCGCGATCCCAGTGCTGTGCGGCGCGGCCGACGTGCCCGAGCTGTGGCTCGCGCAGCGGAGTATCGACCGCGAGTGGGGACTGTCGGAAGACTCCACGTATCGCACGCTCGACGTGAAGGGCTGGAAGTACGAGGGCCTGGCACTCTCGCTCTCGGGAGTGGTGCCCGGCGCCGGTCATCTCTACGTGGGCGAGAACAGCGGCTGGGCCTACCTCCTGGGCGAAGCGCTCGGCTGGGCCGGGCGGTCGGTGACGCGCCGGCGGGGCAACGACCTGCGCACGCAGGCGGCATCGTACGTCGGCAACCCCACGGATCCCGCGGCGGCATGGTCGTTCGAGCGTTACAGCACGAGCACCGGCGACAACGCCGACCAACTCCGCTTGCTGTGGGAGAAGGATCGCGACGCGTTTTACGAGTTGCTGTCGAACGACTCGCGTTATCGCTATGGCTTCGCGGCGGCCGACGCCTCGGTGGCGTACGAGACGTATCATGACGCACACGAGGCGTCGGAACGGCGTTACCGCCAGGCGCGCTACCTGGAGATCGCGCTGTGGGCGAACCACGTCGTGGCCGCGTTCGACGCGCTGCGCGCGGCGCGGTTGCACAACCTGCCACTGCGCCGGAACCTGGACTTGCAACTGGGAGGCCGCGTGGGCACCGCGGGACCGCGGTTGCGCGCCGCCCTCGTGACGAGGTTCTGACCATGGACGCTTCCTTCGCGGGTGCCTGCCTGCTCTCCGCCACGCTGGCGCTTGCGCCCGCGTCGGCTCCCACGCGCGATCCGGGTCCCGCGCCGGGAGCGGAGTTCGTGATTTCTTCCGCGATCCCCGGCGACCCGCTCGAGTCACCCGCGACGATGCTGTTGGCCGAGCCCTCGCCGATGGTGTCGCGCCTGGCGTTCGCCGCCGGCGGCATCACCGCGCCGCGCGAGCCTCGCGCTCGGAAGCCCCGCAAGGGGAAGGCGCGTCCCGAAGAAGGGCCGCAGAGCAACGAGGGACTTGGTCCGGCGCGCGCACAGATCCTGCTCCGCTCGCTCATGGTGCCGGGCTGGGGCCAGGCCACGCTCGGTCGGAGGGGCAGCGCACGCGTGTTCCTGCTCGCCGAGGCGGGCGTGTGGGGCGCGTTCACGGCGTTCCGCATCCAGCAGGCGCTCCGCACCGAGGCCTACCTGCGCACGGCGCGGCTCTCTGCCGGCATCGACTTGCGCGACCGCGACGACGAGTTCCGCCGCATCGTCGGCGCGTTCGCGAGCAGCGAGGAGTACAACCTGCTCGTGGTGACGCGCGACGCCGCGAACATCTACCTGAAGGACCCGGCCAACCCCGACTTCGACGGCTACCACGCCTACATCGCGAAGCATTCGCTCTCGGGCGACATGGCGTGGGCGTGGACCGACGAAGCCGCATTCGATCGCTACGGCGGCCAGCGGAAGTTCGCGCATCGCGCCGGGCTGCGTGCGAACACCGCGCTCGGGCTCGCGATCGCGAACCGACTGGTGAGCGCGCTCCACGCCGCCCGGACCGCGGGGCGACAGGCCGCGGGGACTCCGCAGGGTTGGCGGCTCGAGGTGGAGCCCGGGCTCAACGAACCCGGCGTCTACCGCGCCGCGCTCACCACGAGTTTCTGAACGCGCGGAGCGCGCGCATGAGGAGTCGTGGCGTGAGCCTCCGGGAAGCAGCCGCGCAGGCGGTGTGGGGCGCCCTCGTGCTCGCGAGTGCGGCGGCGGCGGCCGAACCCGCGTGGACCCTTCGCGAGTCGCAGCGTTTGGCGGGAGACACCGAGCGACCGCTCGTCGAACCGGCCGGCGTGCTGGCCGACGCGTTCGGCCGCGTCTGGGCGAGCGACGCCTCGCTCCACAAGCTTCGCCGCTGGGACGATCATGGCACTCCACTCGATGAGACCGGCGCGCTCGGGAGCGAGCCGGGGCGCTTCCGTCATCCCGGCGCGCTCGTGCGCCTGGGCTCGCTCGGCGTCGCGGTGCTCGACGTGGAGAACCTTCGCGTCGTGACGTACGACCATCACCTGCGTTTGCTCGGCGTGCTCGTGGATCTCGCCTCGTCCGACCTCGAGGCCCGCGCGGGCCGGGTGCGTCCGGTGGCCCTCGCCTCCGACCGTGGCGGCGCCGTCTACGTGGCCGACGCCGATCGCGACCGACTGTTGGTGTTCGATTTCGCGGGCGAGTTCCAGCGCGAGCTCGGCGGGTTCGCGGCGCGCGCGGGAGGCTTCTCCGGGTTGCAGGGTGTCGCGTGCGGACCTCGCGGCGCGCTGGTCACGGTGGAGCGACCGCGTGCGCGCGGCCGGCGTGCGGCGCCCACGGACAGCTTGATCGGCCGGTCACGCGTCCAGTGGCTCGACTCGGGCGGTCGGGTCGTGGCCGCGCGCTGGACGCCGGCGTGGTCGTCGGGCAGCGGCGAGACGTTCTTGAGCGTGGCCGTGGACGATTCGAGCCGGGTCGCGGTGGCCGCCGAGCGGTCCGGCGAACTGTTCCTGTTCGGTGCGGACGGGACGCTGCTCGCGCGCCTCTCGAACCTCGTCGCTCCGCGCGCGTTGGCGTTCGCGCCCGACGGCTCGCTGCTCGTGGCCGAGGCGGGGGCGGGTCGCGTGCGTCGCCTGGTGGCCGAGCCCGCG
>JAHFBX010000221.1 GCA_023249815.1 Candidatus Eiseniibacteriota bacterium | reverse complement strand
CGCGGCGCCGTAGGCGGGTCGGTAGACGTCGTCCATGACGAACGTGCGATAGCCCGCGCCGTTCTCGGGCAGCATGTGCTGCGCGAGCCACACCATGACGAGCAGCGACACCAGGTAGCCGGGCCGCCGCGTGCGCTCGAGCACGTCGGCCCACATCAGACGCGCGAGCCGCGTGGCGTCGAAGCGCGCGCGCGGGCGGGACGCCGCGGTCACGGCGGTCGCGAACAGCGCGTTCGAGCTCATGCCGCGGCCGACGATTGGGCCTCGCGCAGCAATCGCAGGTAGGCATCCTCGAGCGTCGGGCTCGCGGGCCGTGCGGCGGCCGAGGGCCGCTCGGCGGCGACCAAGCGCACGAGCACGCTCGATCCCCGGCGTAGCGTGGCGCCCACCAGGTGGCGCGCGCGCAGCGCTTCGAGTTCCGACGCCGGCACCTCGAGCTCCCACACTCGCGAGGCGACCTGTTCGAGCAGTGCTTCCGGTGTCGCGTCGGCGAGCAGCAACCCCTGCCCCATGACCACGATGCGTGTCGCGGTGGCCTCCACATCGGACACGATATGGGTGGACAGGAGCACGATGCGCTCGCCGGACAGCTCACCCAACAAGTTGCGGAATCGCACGCGCTCTTCCGGATCGAGGCCCGCGGTGGGCTCGTCCACGATCAGCACGCTCGGGTCATTCAGCAGGGCCTGGGCGATACCCACGCGTTGCCGCATGCCGCCCGAGAAACCGCCGAGCGCGCGGTGGCGCGCGTCGGTGAGGTTCACGAGCTCGAGCAACTGGTCGATGCGGGCGCGTGCCGTGCGCGGCTCGAGTCCCTTGGCGGCGGCGATGTAGTCGAGGAACTCGAGCGCCGAGAGCTGGGGATAGACCCCGAAATCCTGCGGCAGGTATCCGAGCGTCTCGCGCAGCGAGTCGGGGTCGCGCGCCAGGTCCGCACCGTTCCACAGCACGCGACCCGCGGACGGCTTGGTGACGGTCGCCAGGATACGCATGAGCGTGGACTTGCCGGCGCCGTTGGGCCCCAGCAATCCCGTCACGCCGGGCGTGAGCGTGAGCGTGAACTCCGACAGCGCCCAGCCGCGGCCGGGGTACCGCTTGCCGAGGGTTTCGATCGCCAGCTGCACGGGGAGCCTCCGCGATGTGGGCGGGAACGACGACGCCGGGCGTGGCTCGCGCGTTCGCGCGTCGCCACGCCCGGCGCGGCGGGAGGTTCTACGCCGCGCGGCCGGTGCGTGTTGCCCGCAAGAGGCCACGGCACATTTCCCTCTTGCCTTACTGCACATATGTGCAGTAAGGTGCTCCTGCGCTTGGATGGCGGCCGTCGGCCGCGGCGGGTGTCGCCAGGATGGCGGCCCGCGCGACCCCTCGTCCCGCACGCGCCAGGCGCACGACGTGCCAGGTCCCGAACTCCGGGTCCGAGGGCGCGACCTATCCATGGATGGGCGGCCCGGTGTGCCCCGGAGCATCCCGAAGATGCGCAGCGAAGCTCTCGATGAAGCCGTGTCCGTGCGCGCCGACTTCCATGGCGGCCGGGTCACCCCTGTGGCGTTCCGCCGCCGGGGACGCGAACACCGCGTCGCCCGCGTCAACGCCCGCTGGGTGGACCGCGCCGGGAAGCACCCGCACTTCTACTTCTCGATCACGGACGAGAACGGCGACGTCTATCAGCTGCAGCTCCAGGGCGGTGACCTGTTGTGGTGGCTCGATACGGTCACGCTGGAGGGCTGAACCATGCGCTTCGCATCCACTCGCTCCGCCGCGGCACCGGGCACCGCACAGGACGCGCGGACCCGCCCGGTCACGAACCACACGGCACCCGTGAGGGCCGGGTCGCGTGCCGCGGTGGAACCAGTGGAGTGCGCAAGCCGCCGCGCGGCCGCGCCACGGTGGCGCGCCCCGCGTCTCATCGTCATCACGGGCGGTCCCGCGTCCGGCGCCGGCATCGCGGGGATGGCCGGGCCTGCCGGCGCGGGCCGCCCGGGTACATTCGAGGTCCCGAGCCTGTGACCACACGAACGAAGCGCCACGCACCCACTAAGCAGGCGCCTGCGACTGGTTCCGCGTCGGATTCCGGGTTGGGTTCCGGGCCGGGCTCCGGGTCTGGCTACGACGAGATCGCGCACTGGCCCGAGCTCAAGCTCGAGATCGTGAGCCGGTACGCGAGCGTCTACTCGCGTGTGCTGAGCCGCCAGCCCGGGCTCGCTCACTACTACATCAATGGGTTCGCGGGGCCCGGCGTGCGTGTCTCCAAGCCGAACGGCGAGTTCGTGCCCGGCAGTCCGCTCAACACGCTGCTCGTCACACCACCGTTCCGGCACCACTACCTGCTCGACCTGGACGGCGACGGCGGACGCGCCGAAACGCTGCGCGGTCTCGTGGGCGATCGCGATGACGTCACGGTGCTCGAGGGTGACGGCAGCCGGATCCTGCTCGAAGAACTGCTCCCCCGTGTCCGTTCGGACGACTACCGGCGAGCGCTGTGCGTGCTGGATCCCTGCGGCTTGAACCTCGACTGGCGCGTCCTCGAAGCGGCCGGGCGGCTCGGCACGATCGACCTGTTCGTGAGCCTCCCCGTCGCGGACGTGAACGGCGAACGACGCCGGCTGAAGGAAGTCGCGCGGTTCGCGCATGTCCCCGAGCCGCTGGCGTTGCGCGACCGCGTAGGCCGCATCGTCTCCCACCTGTTCTTCGCGGCCCGGAACGACACGGCGAACACCGTGGTCGAGGAGGTCTTCGCGCGCCATCGCGATCGCGACAGCCGGGCCCCCGAGCCGTCCACATGAACGACGACGCCCCCGTTCCCGACCGCACCGTTCTGCATGTCGACATCGACGCGTTCTTCGCGGCCATCGAGCAGCAGCGCGACCCGCGGCTCAAAGGCAAGCCGGTCATCGTCGGCGCGGGCGTCATCGCGTCGTGCTCGTACGAGGCGCGACGCTTCGGCCTGAACGCCGGCATGACGCTCTCGGAGGCCAGGCGCCTGTGCCCGAAGGCCATCATCCTCGAAGGTCACGCACAGGTGTATCGCTGCTACGCCGAACGCGTGTTCGACCGCTGTCGCGAGCTCTCACCCGACGTCGAGACCTACCTGGACGAGGCCTACCTCGAACTCACCGGCACCGAGCGCGTCCACGGCGACTTCACAACCAGGGCAGCGAACCTCAAGCGAGCGATATTGGAAGACACGGGTCTCACGGTGACCTGCGGCATCGGCCCGAATCGCATGCTCGCGAAACTCGTCGGCAAGACCACCAAACCCGACGGCCTGGCGCGGATCCACGAGGTTCAAGCCGAGGCATTCCTCACCGCCCGGCCCATCGAACAGTTGGCGGGCGTCGGCCACGCACACGCGAAGACGCTCCGCGGCATGAACATCCGCACCATCGGCGAGCTGCGTGTGCTGCCGGTGGGCGCGCTCGAGGCGCTGTTCGGCGCTCCGGGGCGGCTGCTCCACGAGCGCTGCCGCGGCCGCGACACGGCGCCGGTGGTGGTGCGCGAGATGCCGCTCTCACTCTCGCGCGAGACATCGTTCCACCAAGACACGGCCGACCGGCGCGAGATCGAGGGCATGCTAGAGTACTTGGTGGGCCGCGCCTGTCGCGCCACGCGCGAGCTCTAGCTCACGGCGCGCACGGTGAGCGTGCGGCTCCGCTACAGCGACGGCGAGTCGGCGGAGCAGGCGCGTTCGCTCAAGCAGCCGTCGGCCGTGGATCCGGTGGTGCTGGCGCTGGCACTGGCGCTGCACGAGCGGCTCTACACCCGCCGCGTGTCGTTGCACGCCATCGGTGTCACGCTGTCGAACTTCGCGCGCGACGCGGCCGAGCAGGGCGCGCTGTTCGACGAGCGCGAGGCCGGCCGGCGGGCGGCGCTGTGCGAGGCGCTCGACCGCGTGCGCGGCAGTTTCGGCCACGGCGCCGTGGTGTCGGGCCGCGCGCTACATCTGAAGGGCCGCGTGAACGAGGACCGCCACGGCTTCGTGTTGCGCACGCCGTCGCTCACCAAGTGAGGCGACGGCGTCACTCCAGCTTTTGTCCCCTCCTTGAGCGCCCATGTCGCCTTTCACACCGCTTCGCGTTCGGTCGTTCGGTTCTCTCCTCGCGGGGGTGAGCTCGCCGGAGGCGTTGTGCGCTCGCGCGGCAGAGCTCGGGTACGGAGCGCTCGGGCTCACGGACCGCGACAACCTGTATCTCGCCGTGCGGTTCATGAACGCGGCGAAGGGCGCGGCGTTGCGACCCATCGTCGGGGCGGAGGTGTCGGCGCTCGGTGAGCAGCCGGCGCGGCTGCTGCTCGTGCCGTTCGATCGACGCGGGTGGGCCAACCTGTGCGCGGTGCTCACGGCGCGGCAGCTGGACGACGCGTTCGACCTGGTGCGCTCGGTCGCGTCGCGTCACGCGGGGCTGCACGTCATCGCGGAGACACCCGGGCTCGCCACCGCGTTGCTCGCCGCCGGTGTGCCCCGCGCGGTGAGCGCGGCGGACGAGATGTCGCGCGCCCTGCCTCGCGCCGGCGGGCTGTGGCTCGGCGTGCGCGGCATCGCGGCCGAGCGACCGCATCTTCGCGCGCGACTCGCGCAGGCGTGGCGGCTGGGCGTGCCAGCCGTGGCCACGGGTGACGTGTGGATGCTGGAGCCGCGCGACCACGAGGCGCATCGCGCGGCGGTCACCGCGGCCCACGGCGAGCTGCTCGAGCGCATGCCGGCGGACGCGTTCTGTGCGCGCGAGGCGTGGCTCGCGTCGCCCGCCGAGTGGGAGCGCCGCGTGCGCGCGGTGTGCGCCGGGGCCGGCGCCAGTGAACAGGCTGAGCCGCTGCTCGAGAACAACGCCGCGCTGGTGACGCGCTGCCACCTGACGCTCGAGATGGGCACGCCGATCTTTCCGCGCGCGCCACTGCCGGAGGGCGTGAGCGGCACGGGGCGGCTACGCGAGCTGGCACTCGAGGGCCTCTCGCGACGTTACCCCGCCGGAGGCTCGGCCCGTTCGCTCGCTGGAACGCGAAACGGCGTGCGCGCTCCCGAACATGTTCGCCGCGAGGCGCGTGCGCGGCTCGAATCCGAGCTCAGCCTCATCGAGCACATGGGCTTCACCGACTACTTCCTGTTGGTCGCCAGCATCGTGGGGTTCGCGCGCGAGCGCGGCATCCCCACCGTGGGCCGCGGCTCCGGTGCCAGCTCGATCGTGTCATACACGCTGGGTGTGACGAGCGTCGATCCGGTGCGCCACGGGCTCTGCTTCGAGCGCTTCCTGCACCCGCAGCGCCGCGACTGCCCCGACCTCGACGTGGACCTGTGCTGGAAGCGACGCGACGAGGTCATCGCGCACGTGTACGAGACGTACGGGCACGACCGGGTCGCGATGATCAGCACGCACGCCACGCTCGGGCCCCGCTCGGCGTTTCGCGAGGCGGCCAAGGCGCTGGGCGTGCCGCTGCCACGCGTGAACGCACTCGCCAGGCGCGTGCCGCGCCAGTTGGACGCATCGGCGCTGGAGCAGGTGCTGGAGCGCGGCCTGGCGGGCGGCTCCGCCGCACGCATCGACGTCCGCGGACCGCGTGGCGACGGCGCCGTCGAGCGCGCGCGGGCCGCCGGCGCCGGGCCGGGCGCGGGTCCGGGCGTGGGCCCGCACGACTTCGGTCCGGAGTTCGCGGAGCCGCGCATCGCCGAAGCCCTGCGACTCGCCGCGCGTATGGCGGGGGCGCCGCGG
>JAHFBX010000220.1 GCA_023249815.1 Candidatus Eiseniibacteriota bacterium | reverse complement strand
GCCGCGCGCCAGCCCTCGGACGAACCCCTCGCCTGGCGCGCCGCGGCGCTGTTCGCGGCGGCGCCACTCGCCGCCGTGATCGGTGCCTACGTCATCTTCGACATGCCGCTCGCGCTGTGCGTCACCGCGGTGTGGACGGGACTTGCACTCGAACTGGAGCGCGGACCGTCGCGGGCGCGCCGCGCTGGCATGTTCGCCGCGATCGCGTTCGGCCTGCTCTTGAAGGGTCCGGTCATGTTGGCGTGGGCGCTCGGTGGCAGCGTCACCGCCGCGCTGCTCCTGCGCGCCACGGCGCCGCTCCACTGGCTCGCGTGGGCGCCGGGCTGGTTGTTGGCGCTGGGTGTCCCCGGGCTGTGGTTCGCCGCCGCGTTGCAGCGACATCCCGAGTACCTGCGCTACGCGTTCCTCGAGGAGTCATTCGAGCGGCTCACGCGGAGTTCGTTCGACCGGAGCCAACCCTGGTGGTTCGTGCCAGCGGTGTTCGCGGGCGGAGCGCTGCCGTGGTCGCTCGCGACCCCGTGGCGCCTCCCGGCCTCGAGGGCCACCGTCGTCGCCGCCGCATTCGTGCTGTTCTCGGGCGTGTTCTTCACGCTTTCGCATTCCAAGCTCGTCACCTATCTCCTGCCCGCCTTCCCGGCGCTCGCGTGGTGGGCCGCCGCGTGCTGGCAACGTTCGCGGCGGCCCACCTGGATGTTCGCGACCATGCTCCTGTTCACACCGTTGCTGCTCGCAGTCGGCTCGGGCCGACTGCGCGACACGGCGGCGGACAGCTCGGGCGAAGGCCTGGCCCGGGCGATCGCCCGCTCGGGGGCGCGGACCCTCCGGTACGAGGACTGCTATAGTCCGGGCACGGATTTCCTGCTCGGAAAGCCCTCCACGGTGGTGTCCGTGCTCGGCCACCCGCTCACGAGCAACTACGCCGTTCGCTATCGGGAGACGCTCCGGGCGCGCGGGCTGTGGCGGCTCGTGGACGACCCCTCGGAAGCGCCGGTCGCGGACGTCATCGTGCGCGAACGCCGGCGCGAGGGGGTGGCGCCCGAGGGCCACGTCGAGCTGTTCCGCGACGCACGATTCGTCGCCTGGCGCCGCCAGGCGGATTGACCCACAGGAGCCCCTCGCATGTGCGGTATCGCCGGCCTCGTCGCACCCGACCTCTCCGCCCCCGAGCGGCTGGAGCGGGTGCGCGCCATGGTCCACCGGCTGCGCCATCGCGGGCCGTCCGGCGAAGCGCTGTGGGACGGAGGCGAGTGCGCCCTCGGCATCGCGAGGCTGGCCATCGTCGCCCCGCGCGAGCCGGTGCGCGTGCTCGAGAGCGAGACCGGCGATGTCGTCGGCGTGGCGAACGGCGAGATCTACAACCACCGCGCGATCGAACACGACCTGCGCGCGCGCGGTCATCGGTTGGTCCCCGGGCCCGACACCGCGCTCCTGCCGCACCTCTACGAGGAGCGTAGCCAGGACTTCCCCGAGGTCCTGGACGGCATGTTCGCCGTGGCGCTGTGGGATCGCACGACGCGAACCTTGACGCTGGCGCGCGACCGCGCCGGCGAGAAGCCGCTGTTCGTGGCTGCGAGCGGCCGGAGGTTCGCGTTCGCCTCGGAGCCCGGCGCATTGCTGTCGCTGCCCTGGGTGTCACGCGACCCCTCGCCGGCCGGCCTCGCGCGCTACCTCGTGCACGGCTGCCTCGCGGGCGAGGACTCGGCGTTCGCCGCGCTGCGCCAGCTGCCGCCCGCGCACGTACTGACGCTGAAGGACGGGCAGGAGCGCATGCGGCGCTACTGGCGGCCGTGGGACACGCTCGTCCACGGCGACGAGCCGCCCGCGCGGGCCGGGGGCATGGACGCACTCGTCGAGTCCACGTCGGAAGCACTTGCCGCCGCGGTGGCCTCGCGCGTTCCGGCCGAGGTGCCGTTCGGCGTGTTCCTTTCAGGCGGCGTCGACTCGGGGCTGGTCGCGGTGCTGGCCGCGCGCGTGTGGCGCCGGCCGTTCCCAACCTTCAGCATGAAGCTCGATCATCGCGGCTACGACGAGGCGCCGCTGGCGAGGCGCGTGGCGCGCAGCGTCCGCTCCCGCCACCACGAGGTGGTGATGGGTCCGCGCGAGGGCGAGGAGGCGTTCGCGACGTGGGGCGCCGGTATGGACCACCCGCTCGGGGACCCTAGCCTGCTGCCCACGTGGCTGCTCGCCCGCTATGCGTCGCGCATCGTCCCAGTCGTGCTGACGGGCGAGGGCGGCGACGAGCTGTTCGCGGGCTATCCCACGTATCTCGGCCACCGCCACGCCGGGCTCGCCGACCGCCTGCCCCGCCCGGTCGCGAACCTGCTGCTTCACTGGGCGCGGCGGTTGAGGCCGCGGCATCATCACGTCACGATCGCGCACATGGTCGAGCGCTTCCTCTCCGTGCGTGGGCTGTCGCCGTTCGAACGCCACCTCGCCTGGTTCGGGACGGCGCGCAGCGACGAGGCGCTGGCGTTTCTGGCTCCCGACCTCCGCCGTCAGGTGGAGCGCGAGGCGCCCCTCGAGCACGCGCGCCACCTGGAACGCGTGCTGGGTGACATGGAACTGATGTGCGACGGCCGTGCGCCGGGACTCACCGCGTACCAGCTACTGGACTTCGAAACCTATCTCCCCGGCGACCTGCTCACGAAGGTGGACCGCTGCACCATGGCGCACGGCCTCGAGTCGCGGGCCCCGTTCCTGCGCGCGGCCCTCGTGGAGTTCGCGCTGGGCCTGCCGGAACACGCCCGGCTGCGTGGCACGTCGGGCAAGTGGGTGTTGAAGCGCGCCGCAGCGGGTCTCCTGCCGCCCGAGATCCTGCGCCGGCGGAAGCAGGGCTTCTCGCCACCGTTCTCGGCGTGGGCGCGCGGACCGCTGCGCGGGCTGGTGCTGGACGCGCTCTCGCCGGATCGGATCGCCGCCGGCGGCGTGCTCGACGCCTCCCAGGTGACGCCGCTCCTGCGTGCGCACCTCGATGGCCGCGAGGACCGCGGCCGGACGCTGTGGGCGCTGCTCTCGCTCCAGTCGTGGGCCGAGCACTGGGTGCAGGGCGCTCGCCCCGCGCCCGAGCGTTTCGCCGCCGAGAAACTCGAGCTGTCGCGGAACTAGCTCGTGGGCAGGGGCGTGACGGCGTCTGCCACGACCTCGTGCGGCCGTCGCGAGAGCTGCGTGGCGCAGAGGAAACCCACGACGATGAGGCTCGAGAGCGCCATGAGCGCGGGCTCCAAGCCCACGCTGTCGGCCATAGCGCCAATCGGATAGAGGAGCAGCGCGCCCAGGCCCCAGGCCGCTCCCATCAACAGGCTCGAGATGATGCCGGCGTGCCGCGGCGAGAGCTCCTGCCCGAGCACCACGTTCACCGGCAGCGAGGCCTGGAGCACGCAGTAACCCACGACGAGCAGGACGAAACGCCACGCCTCGGGCCCGACGAAGAACAGCGCATAGAACGGCGCCGCGGCCGCGAACGTGCGCACGACGACGCGCCGGCCGCCGAACCGGTCCGCGAGCCAGCCGCCCATGAACCCACCGAGCGAACCCAGCGCCAGGTAGATCGTGGTGAGCCAGCCGCCCGTCGCGACGTCTCCGCCCCGCGCGTGCACCCACAGTGGCAGGAACGTGGCGAAGCCCGCGGAGACCGCCGAGCGGCACACCACGGTGAGGTAGAGCATGAGTAGAGGACGCAGCACCGGGCGAAGCTCGCCGATCGGCGCACGTTCGTGGTGCGTCACGGCTCGCGGCGCAGTGCGCGACAACCACGCGAACAGGAACACGCACATCACCAGGCCCGGGATCGCCGCGACCCACGTGCGTTCAAAGCCGAATCGATTCACCACCGTGGTCGCGAACGCGGGGCCCAGCGCCCATCCCATCGTGCCGCCGGTGATCCAGAACGACATCGCGAGGCCACGCTTGTTACTGGAGGCGCCCGCGAGCGAGGCGGTCTGGGGATGGAACATCGCCACGCCCATGCCGCCGAGCGCGAGCAGCGCCACCAGCCCCTCGTAGCTCCGGTCCAGGCCCACCGAGGCCATGAACGTGGCGGCGAACAGGGGCCCGAGCGCCACGAACCACGGCCGGCGCATGCGGTCCGCGGCCAGCCCGAACAGCGGTTGCGCGAACGACGAAGACAGGCTGCCGATCGCCGTCAACCCGCCCACCATCGCGTAGTTGAGCCCGAGGCGCGTCACCATGAGCGGCAGGAGCGGCAGGAAGAAGCTGGAATACGCGTCGATGGTGAAGTGGCCGACCGTCAGGACCGCGAGATGGCGAGTGAGGAAGTCCGGGCGCGCGCGCATGGAGCCGTGCAGTCTATCACGCCCGTCCGGGCGCGCTGCCCACTCGACGCGGCGATTCGGAGCGTTGGCCGAACGACTTTCGAACCTACGCCGCCTCGCGGGACAGGATGGCGTCGAATCGTCGGATGAACTGTTCGGTCCGGTTCACCTCCTCGACGGCGGGCTGGAGGATCGCCTTCGCCTCGACGACGCGGTCCTCGCGCGCACGGTCCTCGATCTCGGAGAACAGCAACACGCAGCCGTTCGCTCCAATCGTCGCGCACATACCCTTCAAGCCATGCGCCTCGAACTCCACGCGTCGAGGATCGGCGCTCTCGAACGCCTGGCGAAGCCGCTCGACGCGGCTCGTGACGTCGTGCAGGAACGTGTGCAACAGCGAGGAACGCAGGGCGGGAAGTCCCATGCAGGCGGTCTCGAGCTGCTCCAGGTCCAGTGCCGGTCCGTCGGGAACCTCCGGGATGTCCACCTCGCCGGTCGTCAGCGACGCCGCACGGGCCGGCCGCGCGGGCGCGGACGTCGCGTTCGACACCGTGGCCGGAGGCGCGTCGAAGTGCGACGAGATGACGGTGAGACGCACCGGCGCGTGCGGCGCCGGCTCGGCCTCGGGTGTGCGGCCATCGCGGGACGTGTAGCGCTCCACCGTGCTCGTGAGCCGCACCAGGTCGATGGGCTTGCCGAGCACCAGGTCCATGCCGGCGGCGAGGCAGCGATCGCGGTCCGGCTTGTGATCGGCGTTCGCGGTGAGCCCGATGATGGGCGTGCGCCAGGCCCCGCGCTCGCGTGCGCGGATCGCCGACGTGGTGCGGCAGCCGTCCAGGTCGGGCATCTGCATGTCCATCAGGATCAGATCCCAGCGCTCGGCTTCGGTGAGTTCGATGGCCCGGCGTCCGCTGCTCGCCACGTCGACGTTGTAGCCGACGCGGTGCAGCGCGCTGGTGGTGACGAGCTGGTTGATCGGGTCGTCGTCCACCAGGAGTAGGCGCAGCTTGCCGCGGCGCGCTTCGGCGAGCGAGTGGCGCGTGACGAGCGCGCGCGGCTCGGCGGACGACGCCGCGTTCGACGGCTGCAGGATCTCGCCGAGCGCCTCGTAGAGCTGTGCCGGCTCGAGCGGCTTCATCAAGTAGGCGGAGAAACCGGCGGCTTTCACACGCCCGCCGTCACCGGGACGGCCTACGTTCGTGATCATCACGAGCTTCGTCGCGGCGAGCGCGTGATCCGCGCGGATCGCCTGCCCGAGCTCCTCGCCGTTCAGGCCTTCCAGGTGCCGGTCGAGCAGGGCCACGGCGAAACCCTGGCCGAGCGCGGCGGCTTCGCGGACCATGCGCAGGGCGTCGGTGCCGGTCTCGGCTTTCTCCACGGCGCAACCCCACGCGAGCAGCACGTCGGCGAGCGGTTCGCGGTCGCCCGCGTGACCGTCGGC
>JAHFBX010000219.1 GCA_023249815.1 Candidatus Eiseniibacteriota bacterium | reverse complement strand
GAGCGGGCCGTACACGATGTAGCTGTGGCCCGTGATCCAGCCGACGTCGGCCGCGCAGCAGTAGACATCGCCCTCGTGATAGTCGAACACGAGCTTGTGCGTGAGCGAGGCGTACACGAGGTAGCCGCCCGTGGTGTGCAGCACGCCCTTGGGCTTCCCGGTGCTGCCCGACGTGTAGAGGATGAACAGCGGGTCCTCGGCGCCCATCCACGCCACCGTGCACGTGCTGCGCTGGCGCTTCATCTCGTCGTCGAGCCACAGGTCGCGGCCCGCCCGCATCGGCACTTCGCGCGTCGTGCGCCGCGCCACCAGCACCGTCTCCACCATGGAGACGCCTTCGACAGCCTCGTCCGCGATCGCCTTGAGCGGGATGCTCTTGCCACCGCGCAGCCCCTCGTTGGCAGTGATCAGCACCCTGCAGCCGGCGTCCAGGATGCGGTCGCGCAGGGACTCCGCCGAGAACCCGCCGAACACCACGGAGTGCACGGCGCCGATCCGGGCGCACGCGAGCATCGCGTACGCGGTCTCGGGGATCATGGGCATGTAGAGGCAAACGCGGTCGCCCTTCTTGACGCCATGCGCGAGCAGCACGTTCGCGAGGCGACACACCTCGTGCTTCAACTCGCGGTAGGACACGTGGCGGTAGCTCCCCGGCTCGTCACCCGCCCACACGATGGCGGTGCGCTCGCCATGCCGGTCCACGTGCCGGTCCACGCAGTTGAAGCAGGCGTTCAGCCGTCCGCCCAGATACCAGCCGAAGTCCACCTGCTCGTAGTCGGCGTCAAACACCGTGTGCCAGGGGTGGTACCAGTCGAGCAGGCCTGCCTGCTCGGCCCAGAACCCGGCCGGATCGTCGAGCGAGCGCTGGTAGAGCGCGTGATACTCCTCGAGCGAGCGAATGTGGGCTCGTTCGCGAACGTGGGGCGGGACGGGGTAGAGGTCGGACGACACGGCACGCTCCTTGGAGGGGCTCGGACCGATTCGAACGAAAGCGCGACGGTAGCATGCAGGGCAGCCGCCACGGCATCGGGCCAGCTGGCGTACCCTGAACGTATGGAGGCACCGGGATTGGGCAAAGTGCTCCTGGTTGGCGCGGGTGGATTCATCGGCTCCGTTCTGCGCTACCTGATCGGTGGCCTGGTCCAGTCCGCTTTTCCGGCCTCGACATTCCCCTACGGGACACTCGCGGTGAATGTCACGGGCTGCTTCGCCATTGGCCTGGTCTCACAGCTCGTCGAGGCGCATGCCGCGCTCGGCCCGGCGACACGAACGTTCCTGGTCGTGGGGTGCCTGGGCGGCTACACCACGTTCTCCGCGTTCGGCAATGAGACCGTCAATCTCCTGCGCGACGGCCAGCGCGTGGCGGCTGCCTTGAATCTCGGCGGGCACTTCGTACTCGCGTTGTGCGCGGTCTGGTGCGGCCGGCTCGCGGCCCAGCTGATCTGGAGGTGACGTCATGGTGATTCCGCGCGAAGGCTGCCAGTTGCGCATCTTCATCGGCGAGAGCGATAAGCACGAGGGGAAGCCGCTCCACGAGTGGATCGTGCTCAAGGCGCGCGAGCACGGGCTGGCGGGTGCGACGGTCCTACGCGGCATGATGGGGTTCGGGGCGCACAGCCGGCTGCACACGGTCAAGGTCGAGCGGCTCTCGCTCGACCTTCCGATCGTCATCGAGATGGTCGACGCGCGGGAGAAGCTCGAAGCCTTCCTGGCGCTGATCGACGACAACGTCACCGAGGGGTTGGCGACCATCGAAAGAGTGGACGTGCGTCTGTACCGGAGCGGAAAGGGCACCGACGAGGGCGCGGCCTGACCATCGCCTGACCTTACCCCGCCTCACGAGCACCCAAACTTGCTACGCGGGCCACTCCCACCGATGCTCTGGGGATGGACCCGACGCTCCCCGTGCTCGCGCGAGGCCTTCCGCGCGCCGCCCTCGACGCCTTGAACGACGCGCTGCTCAAGATTCCGGCCGACCGAGCACAGCGCGGGCGCGAGCTCGCGAACCCGGCCGCGGTGAGCGGCGTGAGCGCGGACTCGCGTGGCGTGCGGGGCAACATCGCCGACGGCCACCTCTATGTGTCGCGCTGGGCGTGGGGTGACGACGGCGCCACGAGCCTGTGCTCATGTCCCGCGGGCAGGGCGTGCGAGCACGCGTGGACGCTCGGCGTCCTGCTGCTCGCAGCCGCGAGGCGCGCGGGGCGATGGGACCACGCGCGCTGGGCGCGCATCGCGCCCGCCGAGCTCGCGGCGGAGCCCGTCGAACTCGCGGCGCGCGGCGCGGTGGAACCGCGCGAAGACCGCGCAGAGTCGCTGCGCCACGACCACGCGGTGGAAGCACTCGCGCAATGGGCCGATCGCGGCGCGCCCGAACCGCGCCGGCTGCGCGCGGTGCTGCACCTGGAACCCGGGCCGCTCGGTGCGCTGCTCATGCTCGAGGCTCGCGTCACCGCGCCCGGCCTCGCGGACGCGCCGCGCACGTGGCGGCAGCTTGAACAGCTCTCCTCGGAGCTCAAGCGCCACCCCACGCTGTTCGCGCCACCCGAGGCACGCCTGCTCCGCGCGCTCACCGCGCCGGAGTTCGCGCTGCCGCTGGTGCCGGGCGGAACGCGCATCGAACTCACGAGCGAACGCATGCAGGCGCTGTTCGACCGTGTCCCGGAATCGCCGCATTTCACCTGGAGCGCGTCATTGCCTCCCGCACTCGCGGAGCGCGCGGGCGTGGTACCGGGTTCGCGCGCCAGTCTGCACACCGAGGAGGTGCGCGTGGTGCCGGTGTGCGAGGCGGAGGGCGAGGCGCCGAGGCTCGAGCTGTCGCTCGAGTGGCAGGACGGCACGACAAGGCCTTTCGCCGACGCCGTGCTGCTCTCACCTCTCGGGCTCGCCGCGGGCGGACGCACGCACGTCGCGCTCGCGGGGGGTGGTTTCGTGCGCATCGTGGACGAACCACCGCGCGAGGTGGTGAAGCTGCTGCAAGAGGGCGGGCTCTCGCTTCGGCGAAATGACGGCGCGGTGCTCGAGCGGCTGTCCCGCTCGTTCCCGGTCGTGCGCTCGGCGCTTCGCCGGCTGACGCGCGTGCACGACGTCGACGTCGTCGGTTGCTTCGAACTGGCGGCCGAGGACTGGCTGCGTGTGCGTCTGTTCGCCGCCTCGCGTGCCGCGCATTGGGCGCCCGGCGTGATCACGCCGGAGGGTGCGGTGTTCGAGTACCTGCCTGCCATGGGCTGGGCTCGACTCGGCCCGGACGATGCATGGTTGGCGCCGATGCAGGCCGTGGAGAGTGACCGCTCCGCGACGGCGGACGCCGAACCGGGCGCGCCCGACGTCGCCGCTCCACTGGAGCCCGAACCGAAACCGGAGCCGGAGCCGGAACCGGAACCGGAGTCGCAGTCCCGGCCCGAAACGTCACCCGAACCCTCGAATGGCGCGGGTGCCCCGGAACCCGAACCTGCCGAACGCGCGTGGTTCGAGCTTCCCGACCCGGAGCACGTGGCACCGATGGTGGCGTGGATCGAGTCGCTCCCGCAGGGCGACCTCTCGGGCAAGCGGCGCCGTGGTCCGCGCGTGCCGCTCGGGGCTCCGAACGGCTGGTGGCTCCGGCTCACGCCGCACGTGCTCGAATCGCTCGCCGACTCATGGGAGGCGCGGCCGCACGGCGCGCGCTGGTACGCCGACGAGGGCGCGAGCGGTCTGTTCAAGCAGCGGCGGGCCGTGCCGCGCGTGCGCGTGTCCGCGAGCGGTATGGATTGGTTCACCGTCTCCGCCGAGTGGCAGGCCGAGGGGTTGGCGCTCAAGGACGAGGACCTCACACTCCTGCGCGCGAGTCGCGCGCCGTTCGTGAAACTGTCCTCGGGCTGGGTGCGGCGTGCCGACCTGGAGGAGTTCGACGAGGCCTCGCGCCGGCTCGCGGACCTGGGGCTCGAAGCCGGAGCGGGTGACGTGCGCATGCCGCTCTGGCAGCTGGCGCAGGCATCCGCGTCGAGCCTGGACGCGCTCGAGACGTATGGCGCTTCGGGCGCCGACCTCGACGCGGTGCGCGCGCTGCGCGAGCGACTCGCGGCGTTCACTGGCCTACCGCGCGTGGCGCTGCCCGCGGGGCTCGAAGCCGAGCTGCGTCCGTACCAGCACGAAGGCCTCGACTTCCTGGCGTGGACCGCGGGCGTCGGCCTCGGCGCGGTGCTCGCGGACGACATGGGCCTCGGCAAGACTCTACAAGCGCTCGCCTGGCTCGCGCACATGATCGAGAGGGATCCCGAGGGCGGGCCGTCCCTGGTGGTGTGCCCGGCGTCGGTCATGCACCACTGGGCGCGCGAGGCGGCACGTTTCACGCCGCGACTTCGCGTGCTCGTGCTCGAGAGCGGACGCGGCCGGCTGGGGCACCGCGCGAACGTCGCGGACCACGACCTGATCATCACGAACTACGCGCTGCTCCGCCAGGACATCGATTTCTGGCGCGAATGCCCACTGCGCGCCGCCATCCTGGACGAGGCTCAGCAGATCAAGAACCCGTCCACAGCGGTGACACGGGCCGCCCTGGAACTGCGCGCCCGTCATCGCGTGGCGCTCACCGGCACGCCGCTCGAGAACCGCGCACTCGACCTGTGGAGCATCGTGTCGTTCGTGCACCCCGGCTTCCTCGGCACGCGCTCGTCGTTCTCGGCGCGACACGACCTGCCGGATGCGCCGCCGCACCGGCGCCGGCTGCTGTCTGCGCGGCTGCGGCCGCTGCTGCTTCGCCGACTCAAGCAACAAGTCGCCCAGGAGCTGCCCGCACGCGTCGAGGAACGTGTGGACAGCATGCTCACGCAGGGACAGCGCCGCTTCTATCTCTCCGAATTGGGCCGCGCCCGCGCGTTCCTCGGCACCCTGCTCGCTGATCCGCAGGGGCTCGAACGAAACCGCATGCCCGTGCTCGCCACGCTCACGCGTCTGCGCCAGATCTGCTGCCATCCCGCGCTCGCGGGCGGTCGCGACGGGCTGGGCTCGGGCAAGTTCGAGTCGCTGTTCGAGCTGTTGGACCCACTGCTTGCCGAGGGGCACAAGGTGTTGCTGTTCTCGCAGTTCGTGGAGTGCCTCAAGCTGATCCAGGCCGAGTTCGAGCGCCGGGCGATTCCCTATCACCTGCTCACCGGCCAGACGACGCGTCGCGAGCGGGTGGTGACCGCGTTCAGCGAGGACCCGCGCCCGTGCGTGTTCCTGCTCTCGCTTCGCGCGGGTGGCCTGGGGTTGAACCTCACCGCGGCGAGCTATGTGATCCTGTTCGACCCGTGGTGGAATCCCGCCATCGAGGCGCAGGCCATCGACCGCACCCATCGCATCGGCCAGACGCGAACGGTGATCGCGTACCGGCTGCTCACGGAGGGCACGGTCGAGGAACGCATCTGGGAGCTCCAGCAGCGGAAGAGCGCGCTGGCGAAGGACCTTCTAGGAGAGGAGAGCTTCGCCCGGTCGCTATCCAAGGCGGATCTCGAATGGCTGCTGTCTCCGCCCCCGGAGAGCGGTGATTAGGTGCCGCTTCGCGCTCCTCGAGGCGGGGGAGGGCCACCCGGTTCACACGCCTCCCTCCGCTGTTCTAGCGGGCACATGTCAAGGATGCCGGGCTCGACGATTTTCCCCTCGCGTCGGGATTCGGCTGCGGGTGTAATTCCCGGCGTCGAGCCGGTCGCTGCCCGGCTCGGCCCTGATCCATGTACTCCCGCGTCCCCCCGAGACCGCAGGGAGG
>JAHFBX010000018.1 GCA_023249815.1 Candidatus Eiseniibacteriota bacterium | reverse complement strand
CCGCATCATGTTCTTCTTCACCGCCGATCAGCGCGTGGACTTCCGCGAGCTGGTGAAGGACCTGGCGAGCCGCTTCCAGACCCGCATCGAGCTGCGCCAGATCGGGGTGCGCGACCAGGCCAAGCGTGTGGACGGCTGCGGCCCCTGCGGCCGCGCGTTCTGCTGCTCGACGTGGATGAAGTCGTTCCATCCCGTCACGCTCAAGATGGCGCGCGAGCAGAACCTGTCGCTCAATCCCACGAAGATCTCGGGCGCGTGCGGCCGGCTCATGTGCTGCCTGTCCTACGAGCTGGCCCAGTACCGCGACAGCGCCGCCAAGCTGCCGCCCGTGGGGACGAAGATCTCGACCGGCAAGGGCGCCGTGGTGGTGACGCGCACCGAAGCGTACGCCGAGACCGTTTGGGTGCGCGACGATGAGGGCGCGGAGCATCGCATCGCGTACGACGAGCTGCCGCCGGGCCCGTATCACAAGTGCGGGGATTGCTCGTGCGGCAAGAAGTCGGGGAACGGAGGAGTGCCTGACGCGCCACCCGACGAAGAAGCGGGGCCGAGCGCAGAGGCCTGAGCCGCGCTGCGGTCTGGCGTCAGTGCACGCGGTACGTCGCCGGCACCATGGTCCACGCCGCCACGGCAACACCGCCTGCGCGCGCCGGCTTGAAGCGCATGCCCCACACGGTCTCGAGCGCCGAGTCGCGCAGCAGCTCCGGGCCGGCGAGCACCACCGCGTCCTCGACCTCGCCCTTCGTGTCCACGCGCACCAGTACGTGAACCGTGCCCTGGATGCCTTGGCGCCGCGCCTGCTCCGGATAGTCGGGCGCCTCGCGGCCACGCCCGATCTGCACGGGCGGCGTGTCCACCGCGACCGCCTCACCCACGGCGTGCGGCGCTGTGAAGACCGAATCCGCCGGCGCCGGCCGCGCGTGACGCAGCGTGGGGTCGTCCTCGAGCACCTGTGCCAACAGCGCCCACAGCGAATCCGCCCGCTCGCCCAGCACGATCATCCCGAGCGGCACCTCGTCCGCGAACACCGCGGCCACGCCGAGGTCGAATCGCAGCAGCACTGACGTGGCTTGATCGCCCCGGTGGAGCCGCGCGAGGTAGATCGGCGGTCCCTGGGCGGGTTTGCACGACGCCACCAAGCCCGGAACGCGATAGATCGTGTCCACCGCGGCCGAGTCGAGCAGCGTCTGGGCGAGGCTTCGCGCCCAGTCCGCTCCTGTGACGCGCCGTCCGTACGAGCGCAGCGCCTGGTGCCGTCCGCGCCATCCACGATAGCCCCACGGCAGCCGCAGGTTGCCGCAGGCGCGCGCCACGACCGCGGAATCCGGCGACGCGAGCCGTGTGCGGATGAGCTCGGGCTCGCAGCCCGAGGGGAACTCGGGCACGGGCGGAGGCGGCGTGCCGGGTGGGAAGAACGGGCCCGACGCGGCCGCCGCGGCCGTGAGCGTCACCGCCACGAGCAGTGCGAGGAGGTATCGGAACCGGCGCATGAGCAGACTCTAGTCGAGTTGCCGCGCCGCGGCAGCCGGCGTTCGCGGGCAACGTGACCACGGGCTCACGGACAATGCCCGGGCTAGAGCGCGCGCTTGCGGAACCCCCGTATGCCCCAGGCGAGCGCCAGCAGTGCGTAGCCGATCGCGTACCACACCATCGCCGGACTCGGCAGCGACCCGGCCGAGAATGGCGTCATGTTCAGATCGCGCATGATGCTCGGCTGCATGTAGTAGGCCGCGCGCTGCCACAGCGCCTCGGTGGGCATGATCAGGCTCGCCACGGTGCCCACGTTCTGCGCCGCGACGTTTCCCGCCATGGTGCCGACCTGCTCGACCCACCCGCCGATGAACGCGAGACCATACAGCCCGAACGCCATGATGCCGTTCGTGACCGTGGAGAGCCGCGCGCCGCCCGCGAGCGAGAGCGACACGAACACCACCGCCTCGAACGCCATGAGCGGCAGGCCCTGCGCCAGGCCCGGCGGCGTGAAGTGACCGAGGAGGCGCGCCAACAACAGCACGCCGCCGGCCACTACCACGAAGTACGCGACCGTCACCGTGCAGAACGCGAGCCACTTGCCGAGCACGATGTCGGAGCGCCGGACCGGCTTGCTCGCGAGCGTCTGCGCGACGCCGGAGGCGATCTCGCCCGAGAGTGTGTCCACCGGCAGCAACACGGCCGTCATGAGCGTGAGGAAGTGCGTCGCGTACAGTCCCGCCAGCGTGAGGAAGTTCAACAGGAAGCGTTGCTGCAGCGCGCTGGGGCCCGCTTGCTGCTGGATGTTCCGCGCCACGAAGTGAAAGCCGATGCCGTAGAGCACGAGGAACGCCACCGCGCCGATGAGCGTAGCGGTGAGGATCCGCCGGCGCGCCGCCTCGTGCAGCGTCAGGTGGGCGATCGTGAGGAGCGCTCTCATCCGGGCCTCTGGTCCTCTCCCATGACGGTGAGGAACGTCTCCTCGAGCGACTTCCGGTGCGCCGTCATGCCGTAGAGCTTCGCGCCCGACCGCACGAGCGCCTCGGCGAGCCGTGGGAGTGCTTCGTCGTCGGGCACTCGCAGCCGCACCACCCCGTCGGCGTGCCCGAGCAACATGCCGTGCTCGGCGAGCAATCGTTCCGGCGCGCCCTCCACGCGCAGCTCGACTTCGAGGCCGTGGGTGCGCACCGCCATGTCGAGCTCGTGAACGACCCGACCCTGCTTCACGAACACGACGCGGTCGCACGTCGCTTCCACCTCGCCCAAAAGGTGCGAGTTGAGGAACACGCTCGTGCCGCCGTCGCGCAGCTCGCGGATCAGGTCGCGAACGAGCAGCCGGCCGAGCGGGTCCAGCCCCGACGTGGGCTCGTCCAGGAACACGATGTCGGGTTCGTTCAGGAGCGCCTGAGCGAGCCCGATGCGCTGCGTCATGCCCTTGCTGTAGCCTTTGATGGGCCGGTCGGCGGCATCCAGCAGGTCCACGCGCGCGAGCAGTTGGTCGGCGCGCCCATCGAGCGCGCGCCCGCGGAGCCCATAGAGCTTGCCGTGAAAGCGCAGCAGCTCGCGCCCGGTCAGCCAGTCCTGGAAGCGGAAATGCTCCGGCAGGAAGCCGACGCGGCCGCGCGTCACACGGTCGCCGATCGGTCTTCCGAGCAGCGTGCCGCTTCCGGCCGTGGGCTCGATCAGTCCCAGGAGCATCTTCAGCGACGTGGTCTTGCCCGCGCCGTTTGGTCCCAGGAAGCCGAACACCTCGCCGCGCTTGAGCGTCAGGCTCAGGTCGGCCACGGCGAGTTTCTCGCCGAAGCGCTTGCGCAGCCCGTATGTCTCGATGGCGAGTGCAGTCATGAACGGCCAGTCTCTAATGCGAGGCGGGCGGGGGCAACCTTCCCCCGCCCGCTTCGCGGTTCACTCGTGAGGCGCCGCGCCCCCGTCCGCAGCGCCGGGAGTCGCGCCGTGGCGATCACCGCAGCGACTGCGCCACCTCGAGAAGCTCGTCGGGAGCCAGGTCGCCCTGCACCACGAGCACGCGCTCGCCCTCGGTCCACATCACCATCGCGCGGCGTTTGCCGCGCTTGCCTTCGGGCGCCATCTCGCGGGTCGAGCGGACGAGCAGTCCCTTGTGGCCGTTCACCTCGACCTGCCGGAACGACGCGGCCGACGTGGGCACGGGCACGAGCAAGGTGTTCTTCCAGTCGATGCTGGACGCGACGCGGCGCGCCTCGTCGCGATCGAGCCCCAGTACGCGCAGGCCGACCTCGCCCAGCTTCTGCAGATCCGCGCCCGGTGGCAGCGTGACCTCGGGGCTGTTCGCTTCCAGCACCGTGAGCTGCTGACTGCCGTTCGTGAACGACTGCCTCACCGACGCCGGCATGTGCACCGTGATGCTCTGGCCGTCGAAGCCCTGGGGCACCTGCACGTCGCGCAGGTCGAGCATCTCCAGCACGTGGCGCAGAGTCTCCGTTCGCACCGTGAGTTTCGCAGCGCCCGGATGCGAGACCACGATCTGCTCGACGTTGAAGCCCGCGGGCAGCGGCTGGGGCCGGCGAAGGCCGGGCAGGCCCGCGGCGGAGGCCGCGAGGTCGGCCGAGGGGTACTCGGTCGGGGGCCCGGGCTCCTGCAACACCTGCTGCTGATCGAACAGCATCATCGCTGGGTCGCGGTTCACTTCATCATTCAACTTTTTCAACTGCTCGATGCGTGACTCGTCGATCTCGATGGCGGCGAACGAGCGGACGCGGAACAGGTCGAGCGCGCCCTGCGCCGCGACGCGCACCGCGGGGAACGTGAATGCCACGGCCACGAGCCCCGCCGCCATGGCGGTGATGAGCGCGGGGTGCAGGCGGAAACCGCGCGCTTCGGGGGCCTCCTCGAGGCCGCGCAGCCGCTCGCGGAGCGAGCGGGCGAAGCCGGGCTCCGGCTCGCGGCGCTGGTCGTGCAGGAAACGGTCGTCCATCAGGATGCTCCTTCGCTATCCCAGCCGGCTCGCAGTTTCTGCACCACGCGGTGCAGCAGCGTGCCGACATTGGTCTCGGTGAGTCGTAGTTGACGTGCGATGTCGCGATTCGTGAGTCCAGCGCCATACTTCAGGGACACCAGCTCGCGGTCTCGCTCGGGGAGCGTGATCAGCAGTCGCAGGAGTCGCTCGTAGGCTTCGCGCCGTACCGCCAGCGCTTCGGGGTCCTCTCCTCCCGCGACGTGTTCGGCCGCCTCGAGCGACGCGTGATCGCGCCGCCGCCGATAGTGGTCGGTCGCCACGTTACGGGCGATGGTCATGAGCCACGTGGAAAACGCCGCCAGGTCTCGTCGGTAGCGATGGCGAGCCGTCCACGCCTTCTCGAACGTCTGCGACGTGAGGTCCTCGGCCACGGGTCCGCTGCCGATGCGGTAGCGGAAATAGTTGTAGACCCGCGGCAACTGGTCCGCGTAGAGCGCGTCCCAGTCCGCCTCCCGGGCCGGGTGGAGCGCCCAGGATCTGCCGAACACCATGTCGCCGATGGCCATCACAGGGAATGTACGCCCGTGCCCGGCGAGTATCACAGGCGCGTGGTCAACGCCTCGCGCGGAGCGGCGGCCGCTGCATGAACGTGAGCGACGACCAGGTGCTCTCCCAGTCGGCCGCGGCCCGGTCCCGGCTGGGCTCCATGGCCACGACGCTCAGGAGCCATTCCCCCTGTTCCGCGCACGGCACCAGGGCCTCGCCGCGGTCGTCGGTGAGCAACTGCACGGCGACCGCCATCGAGTCCCGCGCCGCGGGGTCGCGCGGTCCGCCCGAGCTTCCGAGCGCCGAGCGCCATCCACGAAGGCGTGCGCCGGCCAGCGGCTGGCCCTTCGAGAGCACACGCACGCGCAGCGCGCGGCCGCTCCCGGGGGACTGGAGCGGCACGATCTCGAGCGGAAGACCGATGGGCGTTGTCGCGCGCGACTCGTCGCTGCCCGCGAGCCAGGCCTTGGCGCAGCGGCGGTAGCGCTCGCGGCCTGGCGCGTGCGAGCCGGCCGCGCGTCTCGCCGCGAGCGGCGCGCGCAGGCCCTCGTCGGCCAGGTACGCGTCGAACTGTTCGGCGGGCAGCTCGATGGGAAGGAAGTCGGACTCGAACGCGAGCATGGCGCCGCGACCGTCCGTGATGGCGAACTCCACCCACGGCGCCTCGCCTGGCCTGGCCGCGCGCGACAGGTCCACCGAGTGATCGGTCCGCGCGACGAATCGCACGGCGCGCGACGGCGACCACGGCTTCCACTCCCCGCGGAACCCCGTTCCCGCGAGCGCCGCGATGCCGATCGGCTGCCGCGGCGCCGCGTCGTAGCGGCTCGGCGACAACCAGTACTCGTGCGCGAGCGCCTGCCCGGCGGGGAGCGCGAGCAGGATCGCGAGAAGCGCGAGCCGCACGTGTCGCACGGCAGCACGCGAGCCGACCTCCATCGAAGAACTCCAGGAGCGAGCCATACGCCAGCACTACGCGCGTCGAACGCGATCGGATGAGCACTTTCTTCGCGCGCCGAGTGCGTCAGCCTTCGAGAGCATCTGGCCTCATCCGGTCGCGAGGTCAGCGCGTAGTGGGCATGTCGTGGAGCTCGTGCGGCGCATGCCCCGCGCCCTGCGACGCGATCGAGCCGCGAACCCGCGCGGGCGACCGCCTCCACTCCATCCGCTCCCCCTCGGAGCGAGAAAGGACCCCGCGATGCAGCGCAAGATCCTGGCGACGCTGTTCCTGGGCGCCGCCCTGCTCGCCTCGTTCGGTCCGGCGCCCGCGTTGGCTTCCAGCCACAGCGAAGCGCCCGGAACGAGCAAGGACCGCCTCGCCGACGACACCGACCTCTACGCCTGGGTGGCGTCAGACGCGCCCGACGCGGTGACGTTCGTAGGCAACTGGGTGCCGCTGATCGAACCCAACAGCGGGCCCAACTTCGCGAGTTTCGACGACGCCGCGAGCTATTACTTCAACGTGGACAACGTCGGCGACTCCCGGAAGCACATCCGCTTCGAGTTCTCGTTCAACACCACGCGGCAGAACCCGAACACGTTCCTCTACAACACCGGCGTGGTCTCGACGCTCACGGACCCCGACCTGAACGTGCGCCAGACGTGGACGCTCACGCGCATCGACGTGGACACGAACCAGGAGACGGTCATCGGCACGGGCCAGGTGGCACCGTGGTTCGTGGGCCCCACCTCGATGCCGGACTACAGCTCGCTCGCGGCGTCGGCCATCACCACGCTGCCCGGCGGCTACAAGGTGTTCGTCGGGCCGCGTGACGATCCGTTCTTTGTGGACCTGGCCGCGGTGTTCGACCTGATCAGCATCCGACGACTGCCCGGCAACAAGGGCAAGGGCGTGGACGGCGTGGGCGGGTACAACGTCATGAGCGTCGTGCTGCAGGTGCCGAAGACGGCGCTCACCAGGGATGGCGCGGCGCCGAGTGCGGCGACGAACAACCACATCCTCGGCATCTGGGACACTGCCGAGCGGCTCAAGAACAGCGTCCTCAATGGCGACGGCACGATCACGAACTCGGGCCCCGAGGTGCAGGTGTCGCGGCTCGGCATGCCGCTCGTGAACGAGGTGGTGATACCGCTCGGCAAGAAGGACCTGTTCAACGCCAGCGAGCCCATCAACGACGTCGCGAACTTCGGCGCGTCGGTCGTGGATCCCGAGCCCGCGAAGCTCTTGACCGCGCTGTTCGGCATCGCGGTGCCGCCGGCGCCCCGCAACGACATCGTCGCCGTGTTCGCGACCGGCGTGCCGGGCCTGAACCAGCCGGCGAACGTCGTGCCCGGCGAGATGCTGCGGCTCAACATGACGATCCCGCCGTCCGCGTCGCCGAGCCGCTATGGCGTGCTGGCCGGCGACTTCGCCGGCTTCCCGAATGGCCGGCGGCTGGCGGACGACGTGGTGGATATCGAGCTGCGGGTTGTGGCCGGCGTGCTGGTGAACGGCTTCAACGTGGCGCCCAACAACCAGCTCGGTGATGGCGTCGACGCGAACGACCGACCGTTCCTGCCGAGCTTCCCGTACGTGGGCCCACCGCAGGATCCTCGCTCGCACGCGCATCACGCCGAGCAGAACCGCGCGGCGCTGCCCGAAGTGAGCGAGGGCCTCTCGTCCGGCGACGACGCCTCGCTGGTGAACGACCTCGTCCAGCAGTCCGCCGGCGGCCCGGCGTTGAGCTTCGCGAGCCGCAACCCCGGTACGGGTGCCGTGCTCCAGTACTCGCTCGCGAGCCCCGGACGCGCGACGCTGCGCATCTATGACGTGCAGGGCCGCTCGATGCGCACGATTCTCGACCAGGAGGCCGCGGCCGGGATGTTTCGCGCCACGTGGGACGGCTCTGACGACAATGGCAACGCGCTCAAGGGTGTGTACTTCGCACGGCTCACGCTGGGCGGAAAGGCTCTCGAGACGCGCAAGATCGTGCTCCAGTAACGGTTGCGCGCAAGGAAGCCGTGACACGATCGCGGCGGGCACCCTGAAAAGGGGGTGCTCGCCGCGATGCTGTTCCGGCGCGCAGGGCAACGAGTTACACCGCTACGAGCGCCCGCGGAGAATCTTCGCATCACAAGGAATCCGCTATACTGCTCGGCCGTTGCCTCCAACCGCCCCGGAGCCATTCGTGCCCCGTTTCTACATCACAACCGCGATCGATTACGTAAACGGCCGGCCCCACCTCGGCCACGCCTACGAGAAAGTCCTCGCCGACGCCATCGCGCGTCGTCACCGCCAGAAGGGTGACGCCACCTACTATCTGACCGGCACGGACGAGCACGGCCAGAAGATCGCTCGCGCCGCCGCGGCTGCGGGTCGCACGCCGGAAGCGTTCGTGGACGAGCTGTCGCAGACGTTCGTGGCCGCGTGGAAGCTGCTGGACGTGCACTACGACCAGTTCTTCCGCACCACGGATCGCAAGCACCACCTGGCGGTGCAGGAGCTGTTCCGAAGGCTCAAGGACGGGCTCTCGCCCAAGACCGGCCAGCCCGTGCTCTACGAGGAGGAGTACATCGGCCTCTATTGCGAGGGCTGCGAGGCGTTCAAGACCGAGCGCGACCTCGACGGCAAGGGCCGATGTCCTGAGCACAAGGTCAAGCCGAAAGAGGTGAAGGAGAGCAACTTCTTCTTCCGCCTCTCGGAATACGACGACGCGCTGCTCCAGCACTTGGAATCCCACCCCGATTTCATCTGGCCCGACTACCGCCGCACCGAGGTGGTGAACGTCATCAAGGGCGGACTTCAAGATATCAGCGTGTCGCGCCCCAATCTCACCTGGGGCATCCCGCTGCCCGAGGAGATCGAGGGCGGCGAGGGCCACGTGGCGTACGTCTGGGCCGACGCGCTCTTGAACTACCTCTCGGCGCTCGGCTGGCCCGAGCGCAAGTACTCGCTGTGGTGGCTCGCCAAGCAGAAGGACGTGGGCGGGCCGGGCGCGGCGCGGCAGGACGAGTTCCAGCACCTGGACGGACAGGGCCGGCCGGGCGCGGCGTGGGCCGGCACCAAGGACGCCTACTACACGAACGCGTTCCACGTGATCGGCAAGGACATCAGCCGCTTCCACTGCATCCTGTGGCCGGCGCTGCTCCTGGCCGCGGGCGTGCCGCTGCCGCGACAGGTGTACGTGCACGGCTTCATCTATGCGAAGGGCGAGCGGCTCTCCAAGTCGCTCGGCAATCTCGTGGACCCGGTGGAACTCACCAAGACGTTCGGCGCCGACGCGCTGCGCTTCTACCTCTTGGATTCGTTCCCCACCGGGCGCGACGGCGAGTTCACGCTCGAGCAGTTCGTGGAGCACGTGAACACGCACCTCGCGAACAAGCTCGGCAACCTCGCGAGCCGCACGGTGACGCTGGTGCAAAAGTACTTCGACGGCAAGACACCGGAGGAGTGGGCGCCCGATTCGCTGGTGAGCGACGAGGCGAAGCAGGGCTTCGGCGCATTGCTCGCCGCCGCCGCCACCACCGCCACCGAGTCGCCCAAGGCGTGGGACGAGATCCGCATCCACGAGGCGCTGGAGCACGCGTGGACCGTGGTCGAGCGCGCGAACGAGTTCGTGGACCGCACGAAGCCGTGGGAGCTCGGCAAGGACCCGGTGCGCCGTGCCGAACTCGCGACCGTGCTGAACGCGCTGCTCGAGACGCTGCGCCTCGTGGCCATCTGGGCTTGGCCCGCCCTGCCGAGCAAGTGCGAAGCGCTGTGGGCGTTGCTCGGCCTGCAAGGCAACCCCGGCCAGCAGAGGGACGCCGACGCGCAGCCGCGATTCGGCGCTGGCGATGGCCGCGCGCTGGGCGAGTCGGTGATCCTGTTCCCGCGCATCGACTTGAAGAGCGTGGCCGGGGCGTGATCGCGGCGGCTGCCGCCGCGAGCGATCGGGGCGCGGCCCGCTGGATCATAAGACTCGCATGATCGACACCCACTGCCATCTCTGCGACAAGCGCTTCGACAAGGATCGACTCCAGGTCTTCGACCGCGCGCGCCACGTCGGCGTGACGCACATGGTCGAGATCGCGTATGGCCCCGGCATCTGGGAGAAGGGCTTTTCGCTCGCCGCCGAGCACCCGAACGTGTACCTGGCGGTGGGCGTGCACCCGAGTGAGTCTGGGAAGGTGCCTTTGAGCGAGCTGGACGCGCTGCGTTCGCACGCGCGGCACGCTCGCGTCGTGGCGATCGGCGAGACCGGGCTCGACTTCTACCGCGACCACGCCCCGCGTGAAGCGCAGGAGCGCTGGTTCCGCGCGCAGTTGGCGCTCGCCGACGAGGTCGGGCTTCCGGTGGTGATCCACCAACGCAGCGCGCTCGACGACGTGCTCGCGATCCTCGAGGAAGTGCACCCACAAGCTGGCGGCGTGCTCCACTGCTTCGATCAAGACGCGGCCACGGCGCAGCGCGCCCGTGCGCTCGGCTTCAAGCTCGGCCTGGGCGGCGTGCTCACGTACGGGCACGAGGCGCTGGACGAAGCGGTACGAACGGCTCCGGAGGACATGCTGGTCCTCGAGACCGACGCTCCCTACCTGGAACCCGAGCCGCGCTCGCTCAAGCGCAACGAGCCGTCACTGCTGACGCGGGTCGCGGCGCGCCTCTGCGAACTGCGCGACTGGGAGCCTCAGCAGGTCGTGGAGATCACGCGCCGGAACGCGAAGGAGTTGTTCCGGATGCCGGTGTGAGAGCCGGGATCGCCCCCTACTTCCCCTTCACCCGCTCCACCAGTTTCGCGATCGCGCGCACGCTCTCGAAGTTGTCCGGGAGCACATCCTCGTCGGGGATGGTGATGCCGAACTGCTCCTCGCAGAACGTGACGGTCTTCAGGATGCTCATGGAGTCGAGCAGGCCCCGGGAGAGCAGCGAGTCCTCGGGCTTCAAGTCTTTCAGGTCGCGGTCGTAGAACACGTCCTCGACCAGGAACGTGCGGATGGCGGTCTCGGTGGGGCTCTGGCTCATCGGGATTCCTTCGGGCTCTGGGGATCGGCGAGCGCTCGGCGGTCCACCTTGCCGCTGCTCGTGCGGGGCAGGCTGGCACGGAACTCCACCGCCTCGGGCACCATATACCGCGGCAGCGTCACGGCACAGTGCTGCTTCAACTGGTCCGCGGTCACCTCCGCGCCGGCCTTGGTCACCACCACGGCCAGCAACCGGTTCGTGATCTCGTCGTCGGGGATCGCCACCACGACACCCTCGTCCACCGCGGGATGCGCGGCGAGGCGCGACTCGATCTCGCCGAGCTCCACACGATAGCCGCGCGTCTTCACCTGGTGGTCGCGCCGGCCGAGCAGTTCGAGGTTCCCGTCGGGGCGCGCGCGCACCAGGTCACCGGTGCGGTAGGCGCGGTCGCGGATCCCGGGCGCGATGTCGAGCGACTGGAGCGCCAGCGCGGTGCGTTCCGGCTTGCCCCAGTAGCCCTGCATCACCGAGGCGCCGCGCACCCACAGCTCGCCCACGCCCCCCGCAGGCACGGCTTTCAGCGCATCGTCCAGCACGAGCGTCTCGTCGAATGGGCAGGCGCGACCGATCGAGAGCGGGAGGTCGCCCTGCGGCGGGCTCGCCACCTCGAGCCACGTGCACACGTTGGTCTCGGTGGGCCCGTACAGGTTCGCGTAGCGCGCGTGCGGCGCCAGCGCCATCAACTGTCGCAGGTACTTGTTCGGGAACACCTCTCCTGCGAACAGCAGTACGCGCAGCGCCGAGAGGTCGAGCTTCTCGAGCCCGCCGCGCGTCAACATGAGCACGAGCGAACTGGGCGTGCAGTACCACACGCTCAACCGGTCCTCGGCCCAGCGCCTCGCCACCGCAGCGGGGAACGCCGCGATACGCGGGCTCACGGGGTAGAGCGCCGCGCCAGCTCGCGCGGTGGAATAGAGATCGAACGTGGACAGGTCGAAGTGGAACGGCGCCTGGTTCGCGACGCGATCGTGCGCCTCGAGCCCAAATGTCTCGGCGGCCCAGTCGGTGAAAACGCGGCAATTCCGATGCGACAGCATCACGCCCTTGGGCTCGCCGGTACTGCCGCTCGTGTAGAGGATGTAGGCGAGGTCGTCCTCGAGCGCGGGCGAGCCGAACGCGTCGCCGGACTCTGCGGCGAGCGCGCTCCACGGCACGCCCGGCAGGCCGGCGACGCGCGGAGCGTCCTTTCCGTCGGCCAGGTCCGCGAACCACAGCGCGCGCATCGGCGCGCGGCCGGCGAACGCCTCGTCCAGCTCGGTGGCCCGGTCACTGATGGTCACGAGCCCGGCCACCTGGCAGTCGCGCGCGACATAGGCCAGTCGGGGCGCGGGAGCGGCCGGATCCATGGGCACGTACGCCGCGCCCGCCTTCATGATTCCGTAGAGCGCCACAATGGCGTCCGGCGACTTGTGGAGCCACAGCGCCACCCGGTCGCCGCGCCTAACGCCGTGCGCCACGAGCGAGCGGGCGAACCGGTTCGAGCGCTCCTCCAACGCGCCGTAGTCGAGCGTGACGCCGTCCAGCACCACCGCGGGCGCCGCGGGATGGAGTTCCGCCGCGTCGGTGACGAGCCGCGGAAGCAGGCGGTGCATCGTCAATGAGTACCCGCGGGCTCGCGCCGCCTCGTGGCCGCAGCCGCCGCGCGCGTCGCCGCCATCAGAGCCCGAGGCAGCTGGCGATGATCTTCCGCTGCATCTCGCTGGTGCCGGAGTAGAGTGTGCCCGAGAGCGCATCGCGCACCTCGCGCTCGATCGGGTACTCCTTCATGTAGCCGTAGCCGCCGTGGAGCTGGAGCGCGTCCAGCGCCGCCTTGCTGTGCATCTCGCTCACGAACAGTTTGGCGATGGCGGCCTCGAGCACGGCGTTCTTGCCCTGCCCCGTGAGCCAGCCCACCTTGTAGAGCAGCCAGCGACCCGCCTCGATCGCCACCTTCATGTCGGCGATCCGGCTCGCCACGGCCTCGAACTTGGCGATGGGCTGCCCGAACTGACGGCGCTGCTTCGCGTACGCGACGCAGTCGTCGAGCAGCCGCTCCATGGCGCCCAGGTGGCCGGCGAAGATGCAGGCGCGCTCCCACTCCATGGCCGAGTTGAAGATGCGCATGCCCGCGCCCTCGGGTCCCAGGCGGGACGTCTCGGGCACGAAGCAGTCCTCGAAGATTACCTCGCCCATGGGCGACGTGCGGAGCCCCATCTTTGAGATGGGCTTTCCGAACGTCACGCCCTTGGCGCCGCGCGGCACGAGGAACGCTGTCAGCGCCGGCGCCTTGCCTTCGCGTTGCAGATAAGCGAACGCCAGCGCCAGGTCGGCCACCGGCGCATTCGTGGCAAACGTCTTCTGGCCGTTCAGGACGTAGCCGTCACCCTTGCGCTCGGCGCGGGTCGTGAGCGCGAACACGTCGGAGCCCGCGCCGGGCTCGGTGATGGCGTGCGCGCCGATCGTCTGGCCGCTCACGAGCTTCGGCAGCCACTCGCGCTTCTGCGCGTCGCTGCCGTAGTGAGCGAGCGGCATCTGCACCGCCCACATCTGCGCGTTCAGGCTGAACACCAGGCCGTTGTCGCGACAGCCCCAACCGAGCGCCTCCATGGCAATCGTCGTGGTGACGAGGTCCTGCCCCTGGCCGCCGTACTCGGCGGGCACCGGCAGGCCGAGGAGCCCGAACTCGGCGCACTTGCGCCAGCAGTCGCGCGGGAACGTGCCCTCGTGGTCGCGCCGCTCGAGGTCGTGGTTCAGCTCCTCGCGCGCGAGCGCGCGCACCGCCGCGCGCAGCTCCTGCTGTTCCGAGGTGATCTCGAAATCCATTCGACCTCTGAGGCGTGACGACGGCGTCTCTACTGGGGCGGGCCGTTCGCGCCGACGCGCGTGTGCGGCTGCGGATGGAACCGCTCCAGCCAGCCGAGCGTGTGCTCGAGCGCACGGCGTTGGAGCGGGATGTTCACGAAGCCATGCACGTCTCCCGGCCACACCTCCACTTCGAACCTTGCGCGCTCGGCGGGAGCGAGCCGCGGGAACACCGTCTGCATCGCAACCTGGAACGAAACGTACTCCGCATCGCTCTCACCGTACACGAACAGGGCCCGGGCGCCGGAGGCGACCAGGGCGCCGAAGTGCTCGACGAAGCTGTCCGCGAGTGGCGTGTCCTGGCGCGCGCCACGCTTGCCCCCGCGTGCGACGCGGCCCAAGACAGTGGCCATGTAGCGCCAGCGCTCGCGGTTCACGAGCGCCCGCCAGTTCTCGTGGTTCCCCAGCGCTCGCAACAGGTGCCTCCAGTCCTTGCGGTCGGCGTGCGCCTTGACCAGCGTGTCGAGTTCCATGAGTGGCGCGGCGAAGAACACCATGCCTTCCACGCCCGAGCGCTTGACGGCTAACGTGGACAGTGCCGTGCGCGCGTCGAAGCAGGCACCCACGACGAGGAATCGCTGGTAGCCGAAGCGCGCGCGAAGCGCGGCGAGCACGGCCTCGGCGTCGTCGCGATAGGGCTGGTTCGGGTTCAGGAAGCTCGTCGGCCCTTCCGAGTCCCCGGTGCCGTGGTAGTCGAAGCGAAACGCTCCGAAGCCGCGCGCGGCGAGACGTCGCGCGCCCTCCACCCACATGCGGTTCCGGTGCGCGCGGGGCCGCGTGAACAACACGACGCAGTAGCCGGCCGCGGGCGCCGTCGGGTCCGGCGGCGTGTGGATGCCGAACAGCGTGCCCGTGGGCGAGGGCACCTTCACGGCCTGTTCGGCTCCCGCGCGGTCGAGTTCCGCCGCGGTCTCACGCCAGGGCATCGAGCCACTCCGTCGTCACGCGCGTCAGGTCGTCCGAACTCCATGCCGGGTTCGACATGAGCTGGTAGCCGGGCTCCTCGCGAACGAGCGCGGTGCTCACCGTGGCACGTTCGCCTCCCGCCGCGGGCGGGGCGTTGAGCGAGCCCACCAGCGCGGCGTGTGCCGGCGCCAATCTCGCGCGTGCCTCGATCTGTGCCAGGAGCACGGGCGCGCGGCAGCCGGCAAGCGCGGCCTCGAGTGAGGCTCCGTCGAAACTCCTGACGAGCGAGCGCTGCAGCGAGTAGCCCAGCACGTCGAGGCTGCCTTCCTGCTCCAACCGCACCAGGAGTTGGTCCACGGTGGCGTCGGGCTTCAGGCCGCCAGCCACGCGCGAGAAGAGCAGCGTGCGCAGCTGCTGGCGGAAGAAGTCCGCCGGTTTCGCCGCCGGCTCCCACAGCACGAAGCCCGCCGCGTCGCCACGACCCGAGCTCGGTCCGCCCGCGATCGCCGCCACCAGCGCTCCCAATCGCACTCCGAGCCATACCACCCGGGCGCGCCCGCTCCTGCGCTTCGCCTCGTCGGCCGCCGCGCGCGCGTCGGTGACGAGCGACGAGAGCGTCACGTCGGCCGAGCTCCCCGCCGAGTCGCCGTGGCCGCGCGCGTGATAGCGCAGCACTGGAAAGCCGAGCGCGGTCGCGCCGCGCGCCGCCAGCACCTCCTGCCGGTAGAGCGTGATCTGTTCCACGCCGAGCGCGTGGACGTGCACGATGACAGGCGCTTCCGGGCGACCCGGGACGGCGTCGTGGAGCACCGCGTAGAGGGGCGAGCCCTCCACCTCCATGAAGAACGGTGTCTCGGGGGCAACCGCGCGGGGGTGTCCGAAGAAGTCGGGTCGCGCGGGTCGAGGCGAGGGAGCCTGCGAAACCAGTGGTCGCTCCTGGGTGGCGGTGGGGCTGGCCAAAGGGGAGGAAAGGTTACGGGCGCGATTCGTTCCATGTCAACGAAAACGCAGCTGCGAACCGCTTCGCAACCGGCGGATCGCGTGCTCAAGAAGGGCGCGTCCGCGCCGAGAACAAGAGCACCATGCCCGCGCTCACCGCAACCTTCTGGATCCCGCTCGCACTGGTGTTCGCGGTGCCCCTGGCCGCGGTCGTGCTGGTCTCAATGCTCGTGCGTGCTTCACGTCGCAGCCACCGTTGCCGAGCCCGGGCGCGCGCCGGCGAGTTGTTCCGGCTCCTCTCGGGCAGCGTCTCGGGCCAAGTCGCCGAGCGCGAGCTGCGCCGAGCCGCCGCGAGCGCCCAGCACGACTCGTTCTGGGACGCGCTCGAGGCCATCGCCGCGACCCTGCGCACGCGCGAACGGCGCGAGCTCGCGGGCGCGCTGAAGCGGAGCGGCCACCTGGCGCACGAGCGCCGCGTGCTCGCGAGTAAATAGCTCGCCGCCCGCCGCGAGCTGGCGGCGCGCCGGCTCGGTCTCTTGCCCGACGTGCGGGCACGCAAGGTACTCCGGCGCGCGCTCGTCCGCGGGCCTGAAGGCGTGCGCCTCGCATCGGCGAGAGCACTGGCCAGGCATCGCGACCTGCGCGCGCTCCGCTGGCTCATCGAGCATCCGCAGGCGCTCTCGAGCCGGCCGCTTCCGGCGCTGGCGGGCTTGCTGCGCGCGTTCGGCCCGGGTGCGCGCGCCATGCTCATCGCGGCGCTCGAGCGCGGCGTGGACGACACGCGGCTCGAGTGCGCCTGCCTCGACACGCTGGGCCTCGCGCGTTGCCATTCCGCACGCGGCAGCATCACGGCACGGCTCCAGCGCCCGCACCTCGAACTCCGCGTCGCCGCTGCGCGCGCATTGGGCCGGCTGGGCATGGGCGAGGCGATCCCGGCGCTGGCCATGGCACTCACGGACGATTGCTGGCCCGTGCGGGCGATGGCGGCGCAGGCACTGGGCCGGCTCTCGGCATCGCCGGCGGTGGACGCGCTCGCGGAATGCGTGAGTGACCGGGCGTGGTGGGTGCGTCATCACGCGGCTTACGCGCTGGCGGCGATCGGCGGCGAAGGCCACGACGCCCTCTGTGCGCTGGCCGCGCGGGCGGACGACCCGTACGCGCGCGAGATGGCGCGGGATGCGCTGGAGTTCGGGCGAGGCGCACGCGAGGCGTAGAGCGGCGACACTCGCAGCGTCCTACGCCATCGCGGCTGAGGACGCCTGCAGCTTCGGTCGCCGCGCGCCGGCAGGGGGGTCTCGCACGGGGGCGCCTGGACGTGGGCGGGAGGCAGGATGCCGGAGCCCACGGCCAGACGAGTGAGTAGCGGCCAGGGAGGGCCGCGACGAACGGTCCCCTGTGCGAGACCCCCCCGTAGGCCCGCGGCGACCGAACCATCAGGCCTCCGCTTGCCGACATCGCGAATATTCCGCGAGACTCACGTGCGTCATGCCCCTCCCCACTCCCCGTGATCCCCGCAGGCCGCGAGTCTCCGGCTACGTTCGTCAGCGGGCGGAGCGCGAGGCGGGCACCGGCGAGGTGCAGCGCGTCAAGGATGCGCTGGCGTCGCGGGGGCTGTCGCCGCTCAAGCGGTTCGGGCAGAACTTCCTCGTGCGCGAGGAGATCGCGGAGCGGATCGTCGAGCACGCGCACCTGCGCGAGGACGACGTCGCGGTTGAGATCGGACCGGGCGCTGGGGCGCTGACGCTGCGCATCGCGCGGCGCGTGCGCCACGTGATCGCGGTCGAGAAGGACGTCGGGCTCGCGGCGTACATGCGCGAGGAGTGCGGGGACGTGCCGCGCGTGTCCATCGTCGAGGGGGACTTCCTCGAGTTCGACCTGGTTGCTGCCGCCGCGGCGCATGGCGTCGAGCGCCTGGTCGTCGTGGGCAACATCCCGTACAACGTCACCACGGCGATCCTCGAACACCTGTTCGCGTCACAGAAGAGCGTGCGCAGTGCCGTGCTGCTCGTGCAGAAGGAGTACGCCGAGCGCCTGGCCGCCGCAGCGGGCACGCCCGAGTACGGCTCGTTGACACTGTTCGCGCGCTACCACGCCCTCATGGAGCCGCTCATGACCGTTCGCTCCGGCGCGTTCTGGCCGCGGCCCGACGTGGACTCCATGCTCGTGCGTTTCTTCCTGCGCGAGCACCCGCCCGTGGAAGCGCCCGAAGCGCTGCTGTTCCGCATCATCCGCGCGTCGTTCCAGCAGCGCCGGAAGCAGCTCGCGAACACGCTCGAGAACGCGCTTGGGCTGCCGCGGCCGGCGGTGGAGCGGCTCGGCCGTCAGGCGGGCATCGCGCTGTCGCGACGCGGCGAGACGCTGACGCTCGACGAGTTCGCCAGGCTCGCGCGTGCCGCGGCGGACCGCGGCGTGGACGCCTGACCTCGCACGACCGAACTCCGTGTGGCGGGGAAGCTCCGCTCGTGACCAGTCGCGAACAGCGCGGAGCCAGGATGGTGGAGCGCGTCGTGAGCGTCAGGGAGGGACCGGCAGGAGCCGGGCCCGAGTGTTGGTCACGAGCGG
>JAHFBX010000218.1 GCA_023249815.1 Candidatus Eiseniibacteriota bacterium | reverse complement strand
ATGATGAATCCCGAGTTCGCGTCGAGCACGAGGTCGAGTCCACGCTGACCGGCGATCTTCTCGACCACGCGGCGCACGAGCGACACGATCTCCTCGGTGGCGCGGGTGTTCTCCTGGGTGGCCAGTACGTTCGCGCCCCAGACCTCCTGGACGAAGCCCTCGTAATCACTGATCGCGCGCTGCAGTGCGGACTCCTGCTCCTGGCGCTTGAGCGCCGAGAGGACCGGACTCTGGTCGCGCACATCCTTGCGCAGGTCGGTCACGAGCTTCTCCTTCTCGGCCGCCTCGTCGCGCCAGCCCTGCACCTGGCGCTCGAAGCGCTGCTGGGCCTCCTGCGCGGTCTTGAATTCGATCCAGATGCGCGCGGAGTCGATGTAGCCGACGCGCGTCTGGGCGTGCGCCGATGGCGCGACGACCACCGCGAGCGTCGCGGCGAGCAGCACCGCTCGCGCGCGCGCGCCCCATCCCTCGCGACGTTCGGTTCCTCTCGGCTCCCGGTTCATGGTTGGTCCTGGCTAGAAGTTCACGTTGCCGAGCATGAAATGCCCAGTCCATCGCGGTTTGTCGTCGCGATGGAAGCCATACCCGTAGTCGAACCCGATGTTGCCGAGCAGCGGGATCTCCATGCGGAACCCGAGCCCCGCGCCCACTTTGAGGTCGAAAGGCTGGATCTCGCGGCGCAGGTCCCAGACGTTTCCGGCGTCGAAGAAAAGCACACCGTGCAGAGGGTGGGCAATCGGGAACTGCTGCTCCATCGTGAATAGCGTCAGGTAGCGCCCGCCCGGGTAGCGCACGCGCGAGACGCTCGTCGTGTCCTTGCCGTCGTTGCGGTCGAAGTCGAAGTAGGTCGTGTCGTAGCGCGAGAACTTCGGTGGCACGACCTGGTAGTCGTCGTAGCCGCGAAGCGGGTCCGGCGTGTTGCCGCCGCCCAGCCGGAAACGCGAGTAGTCCGGCACGATCTGGTGCTTCCACGGGTAGCCGTTCACGGTGCCGACGCGGAGGCGCATCATCGTCGTCACGCGCTTGTGGAACGACGGCAGGTACGCGCGGCCTTCGTAGCGATGGCGATGATAGTGGAGATCGCCTCCGAACAGTCCGCCCGTGAACTCGTCATTCGCGGTGAGCCGTGTCCCCTTCGTGGGGTAGAACGGGTTGTCCGTGCTGTTGCGGAGGAAGTTCGTCTCGAGCGTGCTCGTCAACTCCTCCTCGCCGACGCGGATGCCGCCAAGCTGGATCCCGGACCTCACGTTCGTGAAGCGCAGTCCCTCGAACGTGTATGAGAAGGACCCACGCGCGAAGTCCGGCCACGGCAGCGGGCGGCCGATGCGGCCCGAGAGACCGCGGCGCTTCTGATCGAACTCGTCCAGGACGCGGAACGTGTTGTAGGCGGAGAAGCCGAGCAGCGTGGGCGAGTCGTGGAACCACGGCTCGGTGAAGCTCAGCTGGTAGTCCTCGCGTCGCCCGCCACGCTCCAGGTGGAGCGACAGCTGCTGACCATTGCCGAGCACGTTGTTGTGCCCGATCTCGAGGAAGCCCGTGAGCCCGGCCTCGTTCGTGTAGCCGGCGCCCGCGGACGCGGTGCCCACCTGCTTCTCGGTGACGCGGAACACGAGGTCCACGTCGCTGCTCTCGGCCGGCGTGAAGTCGGGCGTCACTTCGGTGAAGATGCCGAGCCGCATGACGTCGTCGCGGCTACGCAGCAGCGCCGAGCGGCGGAAACGATCGCCCTCACGGACGCTGATCTCGCGACGGATGACCTTCTCGCGCGTGCCCTTGTTGCCGGTGATGCTCAGGCGTCGCACGTGCGACGGCGCGCCCTCCGTGATACCGAACTCCACGTCCACGACGGAATCCCTCACGACGGTCTCGCGCGGTTCCAGGCTGACGTAGAGGTACCCCTGTTCGGCGTACGCGCCATAGGCATCGCCCACGGCCTTCTGGATGCGCGCCTTGCTGTAGAGCGGCCCGCCCTTCTTGGGCCACGCCTTCTCCAGCTCGGTCGTGTTCACGACCTGGTTGCCGCTCCACGCCGTCGAGCCCTGGAGATAGCGCCGGCCCTCGACCAGCTTCACGGTGAGCGTGAGCGCGCGCGGTTCGGCGCCAGGGTCCAATTGGAACGATGCCACGGTCATGTCGCGGTAGCCGTGGTCGTGGTACCAGCCCTCGAGCTTCTCGCGATCCTCCTCGAACGTCTCGTCCTTCAACTGGCCGCCGCCCAGGAACCACTTCGGCTTCGTCTTCATGACCTTGCGCAGTCGCTTCTCGGGGAACGCCTCGCGTCCCTCGAACCGCACGCTCGTGATGCGCACCTTCTCGCCCTCGTTGACGAGGAACCTGAGATGCACCTCGTTACGCCCCTCGAGCGAGTCCGCCTGGCTCGTGATGCGCGCGCGCGGAAAGCCCTCCTCGCGGTAGTAGTGGATCAGCGAGTCCACCTGGTTCGCCGCGGACGTCGGCGAGTAGGTCTCCCCGACCTTCAGGAACAGCTTCTTCTCGAGGTCGGCGTCCTCGCGCTGTTTCTGACCCTCGAACGAGATCTGCGCGATGCGCGGCCGTTCGGTCACGACGATGACGAGGTCCACGACGTTCTCATCCGGGTGCTTGTACTGGTCGACGCGGTAGTTCGAGAACAGTCCGAGCGCGCCGAGCTTTCGCAGGCCCCGTCGCACCATGTCCGACGCGAACGTCATACCGGCGTGCACCTCGAACGTGCGCAGGATGCGCGTCGAGTCCACGAATGCGTTCCCCTGGACGCGGATGTTGCCGATGACGGGCGGAGCCGACGGTGCCTCGGCAGCCGGCTGCGGAGTCGGCTCGGTCGGGGTCTGGGCGGCCGCCAGGCGTGCCCCGCCGAGGCACACGCAGGCGAGAGCCAGTGCCTCAAGCCAGAACGTGCGCCGGGACCTGGCTTTCGACATCGAAGGTTCGGGCAATCGAAGCTCTCCTGTGGCCACGGCAGGTTCCCAGCCCACACCCTCGGGAACGGCGTCCCTGCGACCGCGAGGCGGGCGGCGTGGCCAGTGCTGGGGGGAGTTGACACGCGATGATGGACAAGAGCGCCGCCCTTGTCCAGCGCGCGCCCGGCGTGGAAGGCGCGTTCTCCTACCCCGTTCCAGCGGTTCGCGTTCCGCCTGTCGGCGAAGCTCCCGGAGACGCCAACCGCCGGGCCCCGCGCGGGAGCCCAGCGGCAATCAGCGCAGCTTCCCGCGGGCGGTCAGGCGCTCGGCACCGCGGGTGCCGGCGACGGCGACGGCGCGGGCGCCGTGCCGAAGTCCAGCTGGTCGTCCTTGCGGGTCACCTTCACGTTCATCCCGGGCGGGATCTGGCCCTTGAGGATGTACTCCGCGAACGGATCCTCGAGCAGCCGCTGGATCGCCCGCTTCAGGGGCCGCGCACCCAGTGTCGGATCGAAGCCCTTGTCGATCAGCAACTCGGTCGCCTCGGGGGTCAGCTCGATGGTGATGTCCTGGAGCTTCAACCGGGCGCCGAACTGGCCGAGCAGGATGCTGACGATCTCCTTCATGTTCTCGCGCACGAGGCCGTGGAACACGATGACGTCGTCGATGCGGTTCAGGAACTCGGGATTGAACGTGCGCTTCAGCTCGTCGTGCACCGTGGACTTGATGGCGCTGAACTGCTGCGCCTCGTCCTTCTGCTTGAACCCGAGCTTCTGCCCGCCGGTGATGATCTGCCGGCCGCCCAGGTTCGACGTCATGATGATGACCGTGTTCTTGAAGTCCACCTTGCGGCGCGAGCTGTCCGTCAGCACGCCGTCGTCCAGGACCTGAAGTAACACGTTGAACACGTCGGGATGCGCCTTCTCGACCTCGTCCAGGAGCACGACGGAGTAGGGCTTGCGCCGCACCTTCTCGGTGAGCTGGCCACCCTCCTCGTAGCCCACGTAGCCGGGAGGCGCGCCGACCAGACGTGACACCGAGAACTTCTCCATGTACTCGCTCATGTCGATGCGGATCAGCGCGTTCTCGTTGTCGAACAGGTAGGTCGCGAGCGCACGCGCCAGCTCCGTCTTCCCGACGCCCGTGGGCCCGAGGAAGATGAACGAGCCGATCGGCCGCTTGGGATCACGCAGTCCGACACGGTTGCGCCGCACCGCGCGCGACACCGCCGAAACGGCCTCGTCCTGGCCGACGACGCGCTTCTTCAACTCATCCTCCATGCGCAGGAGCTTTTCGCTTTCCTCCGCGGCGAGCTTCACGACCGGGATGCCCGTCATGATCGAGAGCACGGCCGCGATCTGGTCCTCGTCCACCTGCACGCTCTGATCGCGCTTGCTCTCCGACCACGACTTCTTCAGGTAGTTGCGGCGCGAGCGCAGGTCCTTCTCCTTGTCGCGCAGGCGCGCGGCCTTCTCGTACTCCTGGCCGCGGATCGCCGCCTCCTTCTCCTTCACGACCTCCTCGAGCTTCTTCTCGAGGTCGTGAATCTCGGACGGCACCGTGCTCACGGACAGGCGCGCGCGGGCGCACGCCTCGTCGATGACGTCGATGGCCTTGTCCGGGAAGAAGCGGTCGTTCATGTAGCGGTCCGCGAGCTTCACGGCCTGCACGATGGCGCCGTCCGTGACCTTGACGCCGTGGTGCGCCTCGTACTTGTCGCGTAGCCCCATCAGGATCTGGATGGTGTCGTCGATGCTCGGCTGATCCACCATGACGGGCTGGAACCGCCGCTCGAGCGCGCCGTCCTTCTCGATGTACTTGCGATACTCGTCCAGCGTCGTGGCGCCGATGCACTGGAGCTCGCCGCGCGCGAGCGCCGGCTTCAGCATGTTCGACGCATCGATCGCGCCCTCGGCCGCGCCCGCGCCCACGATCGTGTGGAGCTCGTCGATGAAGATGACGGTGTCCTTCGACTCGCGGATCTCGTTCATCACCGTCTTCAGCCGTTCCTCGAACTGGCCGCGGTACTTGGTGCCCGCCACGACGGCCGCGAGGTCGAGCGTGACGATGCGCTTGTTCTTGAGGCTCTCGGGGACCTGGGACGCGATGATGCGCTGCGCCAGGCCCTCCGCGATCGCGGTCTTGCCCACGCCGGGCTCACCGATCAGCACGGGATTGTTCTTCTTGCGGCGGGACAACACCTGCACGACGCGCTCGATCTCCTTCTCGCGCCCGATCACCGGGTCCAGCTTGCCCTCGCGCGCGAGCGACGTGAGATCGCGGCCGAACTGGTTCAGGGCCGGCGTCTCGGCGCGCTCCTCGCCGCGCTCCGCGCTGGACGACGTGCTCGGGGTGCCACCCAGGAGCTTCAGCGTCTCCTCGCGCACGCGCTTGCGGTCCACGCCCAGCTCGAGCAGCACCTTCGCCGCGACGCCCTCGCCCTCGCGGATCAGCCCCAGCAGCAGGTGCTCGGTGCCGACGTAGTTATGGCCGAGCGAGCGTGCCTCCTCCACGGCCAGTTCGAGCACGCGCTTCGCGCGCGGCGTGAACGGGATCTCGCCGATCGTCATGGTGCCGCCCGAGGCGCTCACCATGTTCTCGACCTCCTGCCGGATGCGGTCCAGGTCGAGGCCGAGATTGTTGAGCACGGTCGCGGCGATGCCCTCGCCCTCGCGGATCACGCCGAGCAGCAGGTGTTCGGTGCCGATGTAGTCGTGCTGCAGGCGCGCCGCTTCCTCGCGCGCCAGGTAGATGACCTTGCGGACTCGCTCGGTGAACTTGTCGTGCATGGGGACTGTGGCCCCCGCCTAACGCGGCGGTGGCGCTCCTCCTCTAGGGGTTGCCGTTCCGCGTCTC
>JAHFBX010000217.1 GCA_023249815.1 Candidatus Eiseniibacteriota bacterium | reverse complement strand
CCGCGGCGCGCTCGCCGCGGAAGCGCTCGGCCAAGAGCCCCGCCGGCCCGTCCCGGTCCTGCGCCGTCAGCGGCGCTTCCGGCGGGAGCAGCGTGCGCAATCGTTCGTGTGCACGGCGCAGGCGCTCGTGCGCGGTGAACAGCACGAGCGTGTTGCGCCGCGCCGCGCGCCACAACTCGGCGACCACGTCGGCGATGGCCGTGGCTTCGTCCGCTCCGCTATCCAGCACGTAGGCGCGCATCTGCCGCGCGAGCGGGAACGGGCTCGGAACGCTCAGGCTCGTGTAGGGTGCGCCGCGCTCCTCGCCGAGCCCCAGGCGTTCGGCGGCCCACGTGAAGTCACCAGCGGCGGACAACGTGGCGCTCGTCAAGACGGCCGCGCGCGTGCCGTCCCGCACCAGCCGGCGCGCGTGATCGCCCACCCAGACCGGCGCGGCGTGGAGCTCGGCGGCGCGCGAGCGCGGCCCTTGCGAGCGCCAGTAGGCCCAGTCGCGCTCGTCGGCGTCCACGAGCAACGCCAGGTCGTCGCCGATGCGCTGCCAGCGATTCGCGACGTTTTCGAGCTCGCCCTGCAGCTCCTCGGAAGCCGCGCCGTCAACGGCCGCGGACTGGACGAGTCCCGCCGCCCGGCCGAGCACCACCGCGTGGCGGCGCATGTGCTCGAGCACCACTTCGAGCGATTGCAGGTCACCGCCCAGCAGTTCAGCGGCGTCCCGGTGCCGCACGCGACGCGCGTACGGTCCCTCGCCCACCGGCATGTCCGCGCCGAACGACGCGAACAACTGGTCCGCGTCCCGGCGCAGATCGTCGGCGCGTTCGGAAAGCTGTTCCAGATCCGCGACGAGGCGATCGCGCGCCTCGCTCGATTCGAGCAGCGGCGCCGTGAACGAGCGGAGCCGCGCCAGGAGCCCGGTTCCGCGACGGCCCGACGCGAACGTTCCCGTCAGCCGCAGCAGCTCCTCGATGCGATGCCGCGACACGCTGCGCTCGAGCTGGGACGAGAGCACGCCCTCCAGGCGATGTGCCTCGTCCACGACCAACACGTCGTAGGCCGGCAGCAGCCCGTCCGCCTCCGCGGCGCGCGCGAGCAGCGCGTGGTTCACCACCACGAGGCTCGCATCCGACGCGCGTCGACGCGCGCGCACCCAGAAGCACTCGCGGCCGCGACGGCAGGTGGCCGCGGTGCAGGCCGCGGGATCCGTCGCGACGCGACCGCGCAGCGAGCGGGCCAGCTCTCCCTCCGCGTTCGGGAAGCGGTCGAGGTCTCCGGTCGCGTCGCGTGCCGCCCACGCGCGGAGCGCTTCCAGCAGGCCGCGCTCGGCCGGGACGTCGTCCGAGGCCAGCTCCAGCGCGCGCGGGCAGACGTAGTTCTGCTTGCCCTTGAGGAGTGCCACCGGCAGCGAGAGCCCGAGCGCGCCCAGGACCGCCGGCAGGTCGCGTTCGAAGAGCTGATCCTGGAGTGAGCGTGTGCACGTCGCCACGACGACACGTTCACGAGTCGACGCGGCATGCAGCACCGCGGGCAACAGGTAGGCGAGCGACTTGCCCACGCCGGTCGGCGCTTCGGCCATGAGCACGCCGCCGTGCTCGAGCGTGCGAGCCACCTCGATCGCCAGCTCGCGTTGCCCCGCGCGCTCCTCCCACGCGGGCCAATGGGTCGCCAGCACGCCGCCTGGCTCGAACGCGCGCTCCACCTGCGTCACGAGGCGCATCAGAACGTGCTCACGAGCCGCAGGTGGAGCCGTCCGTCCAGGAAGCCGCGACCGGGTTCGACGCCATAGTCCAGATCCACGAGCCCGCCCGCGGCGCGCAGGCGCAGTCCGAAGCCAACGCCGTCGGCCGCGCGCGTGTTCGCGACGTCGCCGAGGATCACGCCGGTGCTGTCGGTGACCGCGTCGCGCGAGAACATCCTCGCGTGGTCCCAGAACAACGACACGCGCTCGCCGTTGGCACCCGGGAACCAGCGATACTCGAGCCGGCTCGTGAGCGCGCGATCCACCCGGAACGCCTCCTCGTCGTGACCGCGCAGCGTGGCCGCGCCGCCGATCGGGATGCGCTCGTACTCCGCGAGCAATCGCTCGCTCGAGAAGCGGCCGATGCCTCCGAGTTCGAGTGAGAGGCCCGAGTATTCCGCGGTGGGCCGGTGCCATTCGACGCGGGCCTCGGCGATACCGCCGCGCGAGCGCCGCGTGGGCGGGCTGCCCGCGAGCGGGGCCCGCAGCGTCTCGCGCTTGAACACGCCCGTGCCCGAGATCCGCAGCCGGCTGCCCTGGCGCGGCGACACCAGGTCGTCACGCGCGTCACGCTCGTAGGCGAACACCGTGTTCTGGAGGTTCGCGGTACTCGCTTCGCCACGAGTCTGCACCACCCGTTCCTCCTCATAGCCAGCCTCGATGCGATCGCCGCTGCCGAGCGGGGTGGCCAGCCGCCCGCCCCAGCGTGTGCGCGTGTATGTGGAATCTTGAAGTTCCTGGGCGAGCGCCAGCTCGAGCCGAAACGGCAGCCCCGCGAGTTGCGGCTCGGAATATCGCATGCGGAAGTCGGATCGGCCGGCGCCGCGCGAACGCCAGCCGAGCGAGGCCGAGCGTGCGGTGCCGAGCAGGTTGCCGAGATCGAGCGACGCGAGTCCCACGACTCCGGCACTGCCCTGCACACCGACCGCGCCCTCGAACCGATTGTAGCGCGGCTCCTCGACCCGGAACGCGAGCGTGCCCGATTCCCACTGCGGCCCGCCCTCGAGCCCGGTGAACTCGGCACGCGAGAACACGCCGAGCTGAGCCAGGCGCGACGCGGCGGCCTTTGCCGCCGCGGGATCGTAGGTCTCGCCCGCGAGCCGGCCGAGCGCCCTGTTGGCCACGTCGGATCGTGTCACGCGGAGTCCGTCCACGCGCACGTCGCTCACGCGCACGCGGGGCCCGAGCGCGCCCGAGAGTCGCACGTCCACTCGACCCGAGTCGGTGTCCCATGCGGTCACCGCGAGCTGCGCCCACGCGTGTCCGTGCGATTCTGCGGTGCGGAGCGCCTGCTCGACGAGCGTGCCGAGCCGGGCAGGATCCGTCGGCTGTTCGGCCGGCCATGGCAGCCAACTCGCGAGCGCGCTGGAGTCGGCGGAGGGCAGGACGAGCGTGAGCGTTCGCCAGCGATATCGGGGCCCGGCCATCGCGCCGAGCGAGAGTGTGCTTCGCGCAGTGTCCCACACCGCGCTGAGCGTGGCGTCGAGCCAGCCCTGCGACTGGAGCCGCGCCTCCGCGCGATTCAGCGCCCGCGCGAGCGTGGCGCTGTCCGCGGGCGCGCGCAGCGCCGGCGCGAACAGTGATTCCGCATCGCGTGACGTGAGCGGCCAGCCGGTCGCCCGGAGCCGCGCGGCGGGTACGGCTAGCACGGGGGAAGCGAGCCACAAGGTGAGGCACGTCGTTTGGAGCGCTCGCGCAGCGGCGCGTGGGCGGAGTCCGCGCCAGCGCATGGCGAGCGCTCGGGCAACCGTGCTCGGGCGGATGCCGCGCCCCGCCACGGCGACTGCCTGCGCCATCGCGCGCGGGCGGAGCCCGCGCTTCATGCGAAGCAAGAGGGGGCTCAGAAAAACGCCCTCACTTCCGCTCTTCCCGTCACCACCGTCTTTCGTTCCGGTCGTTCGCGCACGCTCGTCTCCAATCCGAACGTGGTGCTCTCGTGGAGACGCAGGTCGATTCGCGCGGTGCCGTCCCAACGCGCCGCCCCTGCCGCCTCCGCGCTCGGCAGCAGGCTCACGGCCGAGGGTCCGCTCACGAACGCTCGCCGCAGGATGAGTTCGGCGCGACCGGTCTTCCCCACGCCCACCGCGGCGTCGGGGCCGAGGCGCAGCGTTCGTGTGGCTTCGCCATACCAGAGCGCGCGCGACCACGTCGCGTCCATGTTACATGCGATCCGCAGCTGCCCAGCCGGTTGCCACACGACCAGCGCGCTCGCGACCTGGTCCACGAGTGTGCGTCCGTAACGCGCTCCGCCCAAGAGCGACTGCTCCGCCCGCTGCCATTGCACGCGCGCCTCGGCCTCGGTACTGGTCGTGGCTCCAGGCCGCGCACGCCAACGGAGCGAGCCCGAGCGCTGGTCCGTCGTCTGGGCGAAGTTGTCGAACGTGCGATCGGCGTTCAGCCGGCGTTCCGCCCGAAGCTTCAGACCCGCGACGCGCGAGCCTGGCGCCAACTCGGCCTCGAGGCGCTGGAGGACGCTGCCGCGCGCCAGGTCGGGGTCCACGAGTGCCAGCCCCGTGGACAGGAACACGTCGGCGAGCCGGCCGCCGCCGCGTCGCCTCGCCTCGTCCTCGAGCGTGAACTCGACGCGCGAGCCCTTCCACGGCTCGGTCGCTCCAAACGTCCACGACGCGCGGGCACTCGTCGCGGTACGCGCGAAGCGCTCGAGCTCGGGACTCACCACGAGCACGAGGTCGTAGTCGCCGGTGCCGACGAAGTTCCCAGTCGCATCGTAGGCTCCGCGGCCCGTGCCCACGAACGTGAGCTGGCGCACGCGGCGGTTCTCGGCCTCACCGGTGCGTTCCACCTGGAGCGCTCCGGAGAGCCCCGTGGCACGCCAGTCGCCACGCAGGCGCGCGCTCGCCAGGTCCTGGCGGACGCGCGCCCCGTTCGTCTCGTCGCGCGTGTCGCGGCGATTCGCAAGCAGCGCCGCGCCGATCGGCGCGGGGGCGGGCGTCTCGAGCTCGGCACGCAGCAGCCGAGTCCGCGTTCGGGTCGCGGTGAGCCCCGCGTCTCGCTGATCCGTGCGCGTGCCCGCTCCGAGCGTGGCCCGCCACGGCCAGCGTGAGCCCGACCCGAGGTCGGCGTCCAGCGATCGCACGCGGTCGCGCGTGGAAGCCGTGTCACCCGGCGTCTCGCGCGTGTCCGTCTCGGCGCGGACCGCGGGCGCCAGCCAGGCTCCGCGCCAACGCAGCTCGCCCGTCCCGCGCGAGCGGCCACCGTGCCCGAACGCGAGGTTCGAAAGCGTACCGTCGGCGTCGAGCCACGACGCCTGCGCGCCCAGCGCCCCGGCACCGAAACGGCCGCCGAGTACGCGGCGGGTGCCCGCGTAGCCCTCGGGCGTGGTGAGTCGTGCGAGCTCGGCCTTGAGCTCACGGGTCTCCGCGGGCCGCCACCACACCTGCGCCTCGCCCCGGCGCTGGTGCTCGAGGTCGGAGCGGGCGGGCAGCCCCCAGTCCTCCTCGGCGAACGGTCGCTCGAGCCGCGTGAACGGCGAGAACCGCTGGTCCACGGCACGAAACGAGGCCAGCGTCCCGACCTTGCCGGCAAGGAACGGCACCCGGCCCTCGCTCGTCACCGAGACGTGCCCCGCCGCGCCGGCGTCGTCGCCACCGTCTCGCGACGACAGCGTGTTGCGATCGAGCCTCGAGAGCGCGCCCTCGGCGTCGAACCGCAGCGGTCCCGCGACGAGCCGGGTGCCGACGGCGCCCAGCTCGTGCGCCTCGGGTGCCGGCAGCAAGCGTCCGACGCGGTACGCGCCGAGGCCTGGTCCCACGTAGCGATACGCCGTACGGCCACCGACCAGGCTCGAGTCCGTGTAGTCCCCGCGACTGTCGCCGACGCGGGCGAACCGGACGGCGAACGCGCCCGAATCGAGCCCGGCGAACGCGAACCGAGACACGCCCGCGACCGAGACGGTGTCGTAGTCCCCCACTCCCGGCGTGACGCCCGAGCCGAGCGCCAGCGAGTCGCCGGACTCGGCGAGCGTGCGGCGGTCGTTCGCGTCGAGTGCGCCGGCGAGCGGCC
>JAHFBX010000216.1 GCA_023249815.1 Candidatus Eiseniibacteriota bacterium | reverse complement strand
TGTGGTTGAAGCCCGTGCCCATGCTCTACGCCGGCGGCGGTGTGGGCTGGTACAACACCACGCTCAAGTACCAGAACGCGCCGCTCCTGGCGAGCACGACGACGCAGGAGTTCGGCGTGCACCTGGGTGGCGGGCTCTCGGTGCCCCTGGTGCCGAGCGTGGCGTCGCTGGACCTGAACGGCCGCTACGTCTACCTCGGGGACCAGAAGAGCGACCTGCCACCGAACAACTTCAAGGCGGACTACTGGACCACGTCGTTGGGCGTCGCGTTCCACTTCTAGGAGCGGACGAACCGAACGGCCTCGGCGCGCACCCGACTCGCGCGACCGGTTGAACGCGACGGCCCCGGGGAAGCCCGGGGCCGTCGTCGCATGCACCGCGCGCGGGACTTGCTCCCCCGCATGCCTCCTGTTTTCATCGCAAGGTGCCGAGGCTCCGGTGCACCTTCTGCCAGGTGACGTGGGTCTCATACGGAGTCGGCCAGCGAATGGAACAGCGTTCGGACGCACGTGCGGAGAGGAGACCGTCATGAAACTCGCCGTCGTCGTGCGGCTCGGGGTCGCGGCCTGCGCGGCGCTCGGGTCGTGGTCGTGCGCCTCGAACACGCTGCTCACCCGGTCCTGGGCGGATCCGGGCACCGCCGATCACCACTACGAGAAGCTGGTAGTCGTGGGCGTAAGCGCCGACGCCACGAGCCGACGGAATTACGAGGACGCGTTCGTCGAGGAACTCAAATCCCGCTCCGTGCCGTGCACGCCCAGTTCCAGCGTGGCCCCCCGCACGCCACTCGACCTGGCGGCGATGAATGACGAGATCCGACGGGCCGGCGCCGACGCCGTGCTCGTGACCCGGCTATTGGACCAGAAGACGGTCAACGCGTATTACCCGCCCGACCGTCCCGCGCTCGGGCCTCCGGTCGAGTATCACGGCGGCTGGCACGGCTACTACAGGCTCGGACTCGTCACCCCGCCGGCCGTGCGGGACACGAGCTTCCGGCTCGAGGCCTGCCTATTCGACACGCGGAACGACAATCTCCTGTGGTCGGCGCTCTCCCAGACCACGCTCGGGCGGAGCGGTGCGTCCGCCGCAGAGGTGCGCGTTCTGGTCGCGACGCTCGTGGTGGACATGGAGCGTTACGGCCTCGTGCCTCGGCTGCCGAAGCCCACGCGCTAGCGCCACCGCTCGCGCACCGCGCGCTCGTACGCGGGCCAGTAGGGGTCCGGCAGCGGCGTGTCGTGCGTGGTGACGCCGCCGTCGGGCTCCGCCACCCAGAGCTTGCCGTGCCCGGCCAGCACTTCGCCCACTTGGGCAGCGGCGATGCCCTCTTCCTGCAGCTCGTTCAGCACGAGCGCTGCGCGTTCCGCGGTGGCGCACACGATGAGCGTTCCCTCGGAGAGACTCCAGTACGGATCCACCTCGAGCATGCGACACGCCGCAGCCACCTCGGGCGCCAGCGGCAACCGCGCGCGGTCCACGCGCACGTCGTGGCCGCACGCCTTCGCCAGCTCGAGCAGCCCACCGAGCACGCCACCCTCGGTGGCGTCATGGAGCGCGGTGACGCCGCGCTCGTGCACACCGGCGCGCAGCGCGGCGCGGCAATCGGCCACCACGCTCACGTGGCGCTCGAGCGCGCGGAGCCACGCCAAGCCGTCCTCGTCCACGTGCTGGCGCAACCGCTCGGGCGCGAGCCACGCGGCCACGGCGGCCGTCTCGATGGCGCATCCCTTGGTGACGATGACGCGATCGCCGACGCGCGCCATCGACGGCGAGATGTAGCGCCCCTCGTCTCCCACGCCGATCAGCGTGGCGGCGCCGAGGAGCGTTCCACCGAGTCCTTCGTAGCGTCCCGTGTGCCCGGTGATCACGGCCACGCCCAGCTCAGACCACGTATCGCTCATCGTCTTCCAGTAGCGACCGAATTCGTCGTCGGTGAAGCCGGGCGACAGGTTGAAGTCCACGCTCACGTACGCGGGCGGGAGGCCGGTGGTCCACAGGTCCGAGGCCACGAGATGGCAAGCCATGCGCGCCGAGCGCTCGAGCCCGAGCGCGGGAACGTACGACAGCGGATCGGTCGTCACGGCCATGACGCGACCGGCGCCGATGCGTACCACCGCCGCGTCGTGGCCGACGCGCGGGCCCACGGCGACCTCGGGGCGAGGCGCCCCCAGGTGCGGCGCCACCAGCCGCTGGAACGCCTCGGGCGAGAGCTTGCCGAGCGGGGGCGACGCCGCCGGTCGCTCCGTCTCGTGCATGGCGGTCAGTCCAGCGCCGGGGCGTAGAGCAGCGCGTTCGTGAGCAGCCGTTCGGTGTTGCGCCAGTAGGAGCGGAACAGCACGGGGCCGGACAGCATCACCACGTGGCCGTCGCCATTCGCCTCGTCCACCGCGTACGCGGTGTGGGCGAGCCGGCGCTCGGTCTCGGGCCACGTCCAGCCCGTCACCGTGAGCGGCACGCGGTCGAAGCGCAGCGCGTTGGTACCCTCCTTGGTAGGCGTCAGCATCGTGCTGCCCTGGAGCATCACCGGGATGCGTCCGGCGCCGAAGCCCCACGTCAGCCACTGGCGCGGATCGGGTGTGGCCCAGAACACCGTTCCCGGGATGTACTGCGGCCGGCGCGAGGCCTCGGCGGCCGAGCTGTCGGGATCGGGGATCTCCTCATCGTCCTTCCGCGGCTTCGACGGCACGCCGACGACCTTGCTGCTCGAGAGCCCCACGCTCGCGAGCGTCGGCAGCTCGGCCGCGTCGTCCAGGCACACGAGCGTGCCGCCGCGCGAAACCCAGTCTTTCAACGCGCTCATGCCGCCGCCCAGTGCGCCCGCCAGGCCAGGTCCGCCATCGGGCAGCACGACGATGTTGTAGCGATCGAGTTCGATGCCGCCCACCTGGCCCGCGCGCACGGCCGTGAAGCGCACGCCGAGACGGCGTTCGAGCAGGAACCACAGCCAGCCGTAGGATTCGGCCGACACCGGGCCGTCCACCACCACGGCGATGTTCGGCTTCTTCAAGCTCACGATGTTCTCGGAGCCCACGCCCGTGTCGCCGCGATCGGCGAACGCGCTGTTCACCGCCAGCACGCGCACACCACTCGTGCGCGCGAGTTGCGCCACGCGCTCGTTCAGCGTGGCCGAGTTCCGCTCGACGCGCGCGATGAACGACCCGCGCGGGAAGTCGCGCTCGCCGGCGCGCAGCGGACGCGCCGCCGTCGCAACCTTGTAGCCTTCCTGGAGCAGTCGCAGCGCCAACCGCGCCGCGCCGTCGGTGGCGCACGACCACACGTACGCGGTGGTCGCCTCGCCCCCCTGCACGCCGCCACGCACGTCGAACACGATGTGGCCCGCGCCATCGCGCATGACGAGCGGGCCCACCCGCGAGGCGCGTGCGGTGAACGGCACACCCACCGCGAGCGAGTCCGGCATCGTGTCCACCGCGTCGTCCGGGGCGTTGGGGTCTGGGTCGGCCAGCTTCGCGCCGCCCGAGGGCACGTCACCCACCGCGTATGTCGGAACACCGTACGAGAGCGGCAGCGCCCACGACGTGATGTCGTAGAAGTTGTAGCCCTCGCCCGGGGCGCGCTTGCCCCGGCGGACGTTGCGCGCGTATTTCTCGAGCTCGAGCCGCGCGAACGTGGAGTCCACCGAGCGGTCCTCTTCGATCAGCGCGCGTGCGACGCGGCTGCCCGGCTGCGCCAGGTTCACCACGAACGCGCCGTCCGCGAACGTGCGCGGCGCCGCCGCGGCCACGGGCGCGTGCGGCGTGCCGGCGCGATCCAGTCCCTTGCCCCCGGCGGGTGCCAACTTGCTGCCCGGATCAGCCCACACGGCGCGCGCGCCCTTCACCGTGAACGAGCCGGCACGCCATTGCACCTCGACGCCCGCGAACTGAAGGTTCTCAGCCAGCGCCGCCGCCCGCAGCGGGTCGTCACCCGGGTCCAGGACGTACGCGCGCGCGCCACCCGAGGCCGGCGCGCACGACGCCCGCGCAAACGCCGTCATGTCGTGCAGGCGCTCTTCGCGATAGCGCACAGCAGTCTCCACCGTGGCCAACGACGCCGTGAAGTGGCGCGCCATGCCGTCCGCGAGCGTCACCACGGTCTCGTCGTCTCGGCGGAACGCGAGGTTGCCGCCGCCGTCCGTCTCGTACGTCATGCCGATAGCGCCCTGCAGCGTGGGCCACACGTCCCAGTAACCGGTAGCGTGGAAATCGAAGTAGTCACGCACGTAGTAGTTCCAGCCGTAGGGATCGAACGCCGCGGCGTTCCCGCGGCCGAAGCGCTCGACCCAGCGCCGGTAGTCCGCGAGGCCCAGCGTGTGGTTCGTGGGCTCCGACGTGGGCGGGAAGAAGAACGATGCCGTCTGCCCGTGGTGATCCACAAACACCTGCGGCCGCCAGCGGCGGATCTCGCGCGACATCTGGCGCGACTCGGGCTGGCTCATGGCGAGCGCGTCGCGATTCGGGTCGAACTGGTAGTGCGTGCGCCGGCCGCCGATGCCCCACGGCTGCGAGCGCTGCTGCTCGAGCGCCCAGTGCTCGGGGTTCCCCTGGCCATGCGCGTTGATCCACGTCACGAAGCGCTCGTGGCCATCGGGATTGTGCGCGGGGTTCATGAGCACGACGGCGTTCTTCAAGAGCGCGTTCGTGAGCGAGTCGTCGCCCGCCACGAGCTGGTAGGCCACCTGCATCATGGCCTCGAACGACGCCGACTCGTCGCCGTGGATGCTGTAGTTGAGCCACACCGTCACCGGCATCTCGCGCGCCAGCTTGGCGAGCTCGCTGGCACTCACGCCGCGAGGGTCCGCGAGCTTGGAGTTGGCCTCGCGGATCGCGTCCAGGCGCGCCAGATTCTCGGGCGAGGACACGATGAACAGCGATCGCTCTCGCGACTCCACCGTGCGCCCGAACGGCTCGCGCCTCACGCGCTCCGGGCGCGCGCGCTCGAGCGCGTCCAGCATGCGCTCCATGCCGCCCCACGTGGTGTGGAACGTGCCGGGCGCGTAGCCGAGCACGTCCGCGGGCTTCGGTACGCCTGCCGCGTAGGGCCCGCGCGCGTAGAAGTCGAAGTGGGCGGGCGCGGCAAGGGTGGGATTCGCCGCGATCTCGGCGACCAGCATGAATGCGCCCGCGACGATCGGCGCGGCGCCGTGCGCAGCGCGACGCACGGGGACGGAGCGGGAGCGATGCACGCGGCGGCCTCCGGAAAGGGATGGACTGGCGCCATGGCGCCGGAAGGTGGGTCAGTGTACGCGAGCGCGAACGTCCGCGCCCGGCCGCTGCTTCGCGACCGGGCGCGGGTCCAGCACCGGGGGTGTCCGGTCGTCGCGAACTAGCCCTTCGTGAACGTCACCACGGCGAACACCGCGCCCTGCGGATCGCCAAGCACCGCGAACCGGCCCGTGCCAGGGATGTCCATGGGCGGCACGTGCGTCGCGGCGCCCAGCGACGACGCCTGCTTCGCCGTCGCGTCCACGTTGGTCACCGCGAAGTACGGCAGCCAGTGGGACGGCGCCGGCCCGCCGGGAGGCATCGCCATCATGCCGCCGGCGGGCCCGTCGGCCTTGAGCCAAGTGGTGTAGTGCCCGCCGCCCATCTCGGCCGGCATCGCGTCGTCCTGCACCTTCCAGCCAATCAGCTCGCTGTAGAACTTCTTCGCCACGCCGGTGTCCTTGGCGTTCAGCTGCGTCCAGCCGAGCGAGCCGGGTTCGCCGTGCACGAGGATGCCGATGTGCTTCTTGGCCTGCAACACACAGAACGTCGCGCCCTGCGGAT
>JAHFBX010000215.1 GCA_023249815.1 Candidatus Eiseniibacteriota bacterium | reverse complement strand
CCGTGCCGTTCTCCGGTGACGACTGGAACTTCGGGCCCATCCCGCTCGGCTTCACGTTCCCGTACTACGGCAACAACTTCACCTCGTTCCGCGTCTGTTCCAACGGCTGGATCAGCTTCACCTCGGCCTCGGCGCAGTTCGGCGCCTACCCGCTGCCCAATGCGTTCGCGCCGGAGAACCTGGTCGCGCCATTCTGGGCGGACCTGTTCACCCAGCCGGGCTCGGTGTTCTACCGAAACGACGGCACGCGGATGATCATCGAGTGGCGGAACGTGACGTATCTCGGCGGGTCGACCCCGTTCACGTTCCAGATCCTGCTCTATCCCAGCGGACGGATGGTCTACCAATACCTCGACATGGGCGGGACGCAGACGTTCGCGTCAGTGGGCATCCAGGACGCCAGCCGGACGGTGGGGTTGAACATCGCATTCAATACGCCGTACGTGCACAACCAGCTCGCGGTCGAGATCCAGGCACTGCCACAGTGGCTGTCGGTGAGTCCGGATTCCGGTGTGGTCCCGATGGGCGGTCGCCTCGACCTCACGCTCGGACTCGATGCGACGGATCTGCCGGTCGGTGATTACAACGGAGGGGTGCTGATCACGAGCAACGATCCCGACGAGCGCGTGACGCCCGTGACAGCCGCGCTCCACGTGGTCAGTGATCCCGTTCTCGAACTGTCCCCGACTGCGTTCGCGTTCGGAGAGACGTTCATCGGGTTCCCGAGCCGGCTTCCGCTCACGCTCATGAATGTCGGTTTGCGACCGGCTCACATCACGAGCATGACGGCGGGTGTGCCACAGTTCACCGCGGACCGCGCGGTGCCCTTCGAGGTGGCGCCTGGGGAGTCCACGCGGGTCGACCTCGTGTTCGCCCCCACCGCCATAGGCCCGCTGAGCTCCACGCTCACCATCGCGAGCGACGCACTCGAGGCGCCGCATCTTGTGTCGGTCGAGGGTTCTGGACAGTACCCGCCGGTGGCGGAAGTCACGCCGAGCCTGCTCCGGGTCACGGCCGCACCGGGCCGGGGCGGTACGGGCCTGCTTCACATCTGCAACACCGGTGCCAGCGTGCTCCGCTATCAGGTGCGGTCGGCGAGTCTGCCGGGCGCCGTCACGGCGGCGACCCTCGGCGGACTCGACGCCTTGCTCGCCATCGCGGCGAATCGCAGCTCGAGCCCCGAGCACTTGTTCGAGCAGGCTGCACGCGCGGCGAACGGCGATGCCGCGAAACCGGCGCTCGCGTCTTCGAAGCGCGAACTTGAGGATGGTACGCCGGAGGCACCGCCGCCGGATCCGGCCACTAATCCCGCTTCGACCGCACCGTTGCCACCCGGTCCGGGGGGGCCGCCGTCATGGGTCCTGATCGGCCAGCCGAACGGCGAGCTCACGCCGGGAACGTGCGTTGACGACACCGTGCGCGTGGACGCAGCCCAGTTCACGCCCGGTGACTACTTCGCACTCTTGTTCGTGGAGAGCAACGATTCCGCGCGGCCCATCGTCACCACCATTCTGCAACTCCACGTGAGCGACCCCGTGGTCGTCCAGTTCGACCTCAAGGAGAACAAACTCAAGCTGGAGGAGCGTGCGATGCACGAGCGGGTCGAGGCGTCCATTCGGGTGCCGTCGCCCTACACGCCTTCTCAGATCGACGTCGCCAGCATCCGCCTCAACGGAACCGTCGCGGTGGATCCATCGCGGCCGCCGCAGCTCCAATCGCAGCCGGGCGGACCCATGCTCGTCGTGTGGTTCAGGCGCGCCGAAGTGCTCTTGATCCTGCCACCCGGCGATGCCGTGCCGGTGACCGTGACGGGAGATCTTGCGACCGAGGCGTTCGTGGGGCTGGACTCCGTGGAAGTCCGCCATGGCCACATCAACAGCCCGCATCGCAACGAAGTGGTGAGCCCGGCACGGCCCTATGATGTGGCGTACGACATCACGCTCGAGGCTTCGCGCGTGATGTGGGTGACGCTGCTTGCCTCGTATGACGGCGGGGAGCACTGGCGCATCGAGGCCACGCACCTTCCCAATACGGGTCACATCAGTTGGACGACGCCCGCGATCGGCTCGGAGGATGCGCTCTTGGCCGTGGTCGAGGTCGAAGCCGTGGGCGATTCGAACGTCGTGCAGGGGGTGCTCAGTGTCTCGGATCAATTCGCGATCCGGGCGAGCCTCGCTGCGGACGGATTCCGTGGGCCCACACGACTGCTTCCGGTTTCGCCCAATCCCTCGTATGCGCTCACGCCGATCGTGTTCGCGCTGGAGCGGGACGACGAGCCGTCGCTCGAGATCCACGACCTGCAGGGTCGACTCGTCCGTCGAATCGAGACGGGACCGCTCGCTGCAGGTCCTCACCGGCTCGAATGGGATGGCCGCGATGAACGCGGTGCCCCGAGCGGGGCCGGGCTCTACTTCGTCCGTTTGCAGACGCGGGCGGGCAAGTGGACACAGCGGTTCGTGCGCGTGCGCTAGTCTTTCCCACGCAGCGTCTGTGGGCGCGGCAACCACCTCAGGTTGCCGCGCCCTGACGTTTCCACGTAGGTATGGCATGCTGGCTGGACACGCGGCTGTCTTCGTGCCAGCCGAGATCCTTCATGAACCATGGGCCGAAAGTGCCGGATGTCCGCGAAGCGCATGCTGTTCGAAAGCGAGGGCACCCGAGGCACGCGGCCCAGGCCCCAGCGGTTGCACCGTAGGCGGCGATCTTCGTGAAGCGCGTCGGTCTCCTGGGACTGCCGCAATCCGGCAAGTCGACGGTCTTCGAGATCCTGCTGCAGGGCGCGGGAGCCTCGGCCGCTGGCGCGCATGGCCGCGAGCACGTCGGCGTGGTGCGGGTGCCGGACGCGCGTGTGGACCGGCTGTCCGTACTCTACCGACCGCGCAAGACGGCCTACGCCCAGGTCCAGTTCATGGACACGGTCGCGACCGTGTCGGGTGGTACCAAGGCGTCCCGCGGAGAGGACCTGTTCTCGTCGGTGCGGAACTGCGATGCGCTTGCGGCGGTCGTCGCCGACTTCGATGCGGCGGCCGATCCGGCTCGCGACCTCCTGAACCTCGACGCCGAGCTCGCGCTCAACGACCTCGCGCTGGTTGAGACGCGAATGGAACGGATCGAGAAGGAGCTTCGCGTCGGTAAGCGCGAAGGCGAGCGCGAGCACGCCGTGCTCGCGCGCTGCAAACAGGCGCTCGAGGCGGAGCGCCCACTGCGCGCGGAGAGCTTCGACGCCGCGGAGGAGAAGTTACTCCGCGGCTTCCAGCTGTTGACGCGCAAACCCCTGCTGGTGATCCACAATCAGGGCGAAGGCGCGCGCGCCACGCTCGCCGGTGCCACCGGGCCCGGTCGCGAGACAGTGGTCTTGAGGGCGCTGCTCGAACGCGAAGTCCTGGCGCTGCCTCCTGCCGAGCGCGACAGCTTCCGCACCGAGCTCGGGATCGGCGAGGACGGACTCTCGATGGTGATTCAGGCGTGCTACCGCCTGTTGGGATTGATCTCGTTCTTCACCGTGGGCGAAGACGAGGTTCGCGCTTGGACCATCCGCCGAGGCGACAAGGCGGTGGACGCGGCGGGCGAGATCCATAGCGATCTCGCGAAGGGCTTCATCCGGGCCGAAGTGACGCCGTGGGAGCAGCTGCTCGAAGCGGGGAACGAGGCGAAGGCGCGCGAGCGCGGCTGGCTCAGGCTCGAGGGCCGCAGTTACGAAGTTCAGGACGGTGACTGCCTCTCGATCCGCTTCAGCAAGTAGCGCCTCCGCCCACCCGCGCGCGAAGGCAGTCTCACCAGCTTCAGCCCGCCTCGACCAGGTGACCACTCACGCTCCCCACCAACACTTTGAACCGTTTTCCCCGAATGGGGTGCGCACGACGATGCGTGCAGTGTCCACGCTGATGACACCAGCGGACTCCCTCCTGCTGGCGGGCGCTCGCTCGACTCCCCCGCAATGGCTCGCACGTCAACAACTCGCAAGTGCATGGCTCTGCGAATTCCCGTAGCACAACATCCGGCGCCAGGGTTCGGACCCTGGTACCCAGCGGGGGGCTCGGCGTCGCCCGATAGCGATCCGGCGCCGTGTCTCGCCGCTGGGGAATGCCGCGTACCGCCTCAGCCCACCAGGTTCAGCCGGCGAAGGAGTTGGTGGAAGCGGGGATCCGAGCGCAGCGGCGCGAGCATGGGATCCACCTTCAAGTTGGGCAAATCGTCGGAGCGTTCCGCGTCGGCCTTCTCGAGATAGCGGAAGGCCTCGTCCTTGTTCCCCAACCCGGTATGGGCGAGGGCGAGCGCGTACGGAGTGACATGCTGGGTGGCCGCCATCGCATCGAGGCGCCCGAGCGCGTCGAGTGCTTCCCGGCGCCGACCCGCCGTGGCGTAGACGTGACAGAGCATGCCCAACGGCGCGGGATTGTCCATGAGCGCAACCGCCTTCTGCATCTCCGCGATCGCCTCGTCGAACTTTCCCTGTTGCTCGTAGGTCATGCCAAGGTTGTAGTGTATGGGGGCGTAGTTGGGCTCCACCGCTTCGATCTCACGCCAGATTGCGATCGCCTCGTCATAGCGGCCTGCGAGATAGTAGGGCCAGGCCCCCATCACCCGTGCATCCGTGGACAACGGATCGAGCGCCATGAGCCGCTTCTCCTCCAGGATGCACTCATCGAAGCGCCCCGTGATCTGCAGGATGAAACCGAGCATCGCATGCCCCCCCACGAAGCTTGGGTCCTGCGCGATGATGCGACGGATCTCTCGTTCGGCACCAGCCCAGTCCCGATTGTCGAGAGCCGGCCTGACGGCAAGTAGGACTTGCGCTTCGGCAAGGTTCGGATCCAGTCGCAAGGCCCTCTCGGCGGCGGCACGGGCCTGAGGCATCGCCACGTCTGTGGGGACATACACGTTCGAGAGACGGCTCCACGCTTCTGACACGCCCGACCATCCTTGGGCGTAGAGCGAATCGATCTGCACTGACTTCCGGAAGTACCCGAGCGCCGTCCTGAACGATTTCTCATCGAGCTTGTCCAGGTAGAACAGTCCCTTGAAGTACGCCTCATGCGCCGCCGGAATGACCCCACGCTTCGTGGCGATGCGGGCCCGCTCCACGGGCGTGAGCTCGAGGCGCAGCTCCTGTGCGACGGCTCCGGCGAGGTCGGCCTGGATTGTCAACACATCCCCGACTCTCTCCACGTAGGTCTTGGACCACAGCCGTCGTTCGGGCCGGGTCTGGATGAGTGCCGCCGTCACCCTCACGTGCTCACCGCGCCGCATGACGCTGCCTGCCACGATGGCCTGCACCGCCAGTTTGCGCGCGACGTCCGGGATTGACAGCTTCGCGCCCTTGAGGCTCATCACGGAGGTGCGAGAGATCACGCGCACGGCGCGAATCTGCGCGATGTGGTTGATGAGCTCCTCGGTCATGCCGTCGGCGAAGTACTCTTCGTTCGAATCTCCCGACAGGTTCTCCAGCGGCAGCACGGCTATGGACTGGATCTGCGGCGGCCGACCCATCATCCAGTGGCGCACGCCGCCGACGTTCAGTGCGCCCGCCGTGACCACGACTGCAAGCGTCGCGAGCACCGTGCCAATCGCCGGCCATCGCCGCCTGGCATTCGTCCACCTTCCGCGTCCCGCCGGGAGCGCCTCCCGATCGAGCGCGATTGCCTGCAGGTCCGCCATCAGGTCCACCGCGGTCTTGTAGCGATTCGCCCGTTCCTTCGCCAGCGCCCGTGTGACGATGCCGTTCAACCCCGCGTGCAGGTTGCGTCCGCTCAGTGGCTTCGGCTCAGA
>JAHFBX010000214.1 GCA_023249815.1 Candidatus Eiseniibacteriota bacterium | reverse complement strand
GTCCGGCTTCCAGGTGGCGTCCACGCCGAGCGGGCCGCGGCAAATGGTCCACGCTCCGCGCGTCTCGGTCGTGGCGGGGACCAGGTCGCGGGCGCAGTCGAAGCGCGTGAAGATCCCCCAGAGCAATATTTCGTCGTCATCGAGCGGCACGTCGGCGCTCACCGCGGCGAGCAGCCCGACCTGCGCGTACTCGGGCCGCCGCACGAGCGACTCCACAACGGCGCGGCCTTCACGGTCGACCTGCACGACCAGCGTGCCGCCCCATGCCAGGCGGAACGCGTTCACGCGCTCGTCGAACGCGCGCGGGTCGGCGACCTCGGTGAGTAGTTCCGCGGCCGGACGCGCCGCCGTGGCCGAGACGCCCGCGGAGCCCACGGGCCGCGCGTGCGATTGCGCATCCAACACCATCTTGCTCCCCAGGTTCATGGTGCCGCTCGTGAAGTCCAGCGTGTCGAGCGGCACGCCGGGCACGAGCAGCAGATCCTCCGCGGGGTCGAAATGACGCGCGAGCGATTCGAACACGGCGCGGCGGTCGCGCGGATCCACGTCGGCGTCCACGAGCACGACGACCTTGGTGAGTGAGAGTTGCCCGGTGCCCATCAGGCCGAGCGCGGTCTTCATCCCCTCCTTGGCGTAGCGATTCTCCACCGCCACGACGAGCAGGTTGTGGAATCCCGCCTCGAAGTAGGCCCACAGGTCCACGATCTCGGGGTGGATCACCCTGAGCACGCCCGTGAACATGTCCTGCACCGCCTCGCCCATCCACTTGTCCTCCTGCGGTGGCTTGCCCACGACGCTCGCCTGGAACAGCGGCACGCGGCGGTGTGTCACCGTTCGGACGTGGAACACGGGGAATGGCGCGGCGTGCGAGTAGTGCCCGAAATGATCCCCGAACGGCCCCTCGGTGCGGCGCTCGCCGGGCGGCACGTGCCCCTCGATCACGAACTCGGCGTCGGCCGGTACGAACATGTCGAGCGTGCGGGCGCGCGCGAGTCGCGTGCGCCGGCCGCGCAGGAAGCCCGCGAACGCGAGTTCGTCGATGCCCTCGGGCAGCGGCGCGACTGCCGAGAGCAGGGTGGCCGGATCGGCGCCCACGGCCACCGCCACGTCGAGGCTCTGACCGCGCTGCTCGGCGCGGTGATAGTGGAACCCGCCGCCCTTCCCGATCTGCCAGTGCATGCCCGTGGTCTTCTCGTCGTGGACGTGCATGCGATAGATGCCGAGGTTGCGCTTGGCAGTGACGGGATCGTGCGTGAACACGAGCGGGAACGTCACGAATCGCCCGCCGTCCTTCGGCCACAGTTGCAAGATCGGAAGCGGCGCCAGGTCGGCGCCGAGCGACAACTCCTGAGCCGGCCCGCGCGGGAGTCGCACGGGCCGTGACGCCAGCAGGCGCCCGAAGTGACGCCGAAGCCCCCACACCTCCGCAAACTCCCGCGGCGGCAGCGCGTGGAAGATCTCCTCGATCTGATCGCCCACGGCGCGCGGCGTGCGGCCGAGCGCCCACTCGATGCGCCGCGTGGCGGCGAGCACGTTGACCGCGAGCGGGAACCGCGACCCGCGCACGTTCTCGAACACGAGCACCGGTCCCTGCACCTTCGCCTCGCGGCAGGCGATCTCGGTGACCTCGTACTTCCAGTCCACCTCGCGCGCGACGCGCTTCACGTCGCCCTTGGCGTCGCAGGCGGTGAGGAACTCCCCGAGCGAACGATAGCTCACTCGAGCTCGCACTCACGCCAGCCTTGGCCCGCGGGCTCACCGAGCAGGTGCAGCACCTTGTCGGTGAATCCGGCGACGAGCTGCGTCAGGTCGGTGGGGTTCCGATACCACGGCGGCGACACGGGCATGATCACCGCGCCCTCGCGCGACAGCCGCAGCATGTGCTCGAGCGCGATCCCCGAGAGTGGCGTCTCGCGCACGCAGACGACGAGCCGCATGCGTTCCTTGAGCGTCACGGCGGCGGCGCGCGTCACCAACGTGTCGGCGATGCCGGTGGCGACCTTGGCCAGCGTGCTCACGCTGCACGGCAGGATGATCATCGCGTCGTGACGATTGCTGCCCGAGCTGAACGGTGCCGCGAGGTCGTCATCGCGGAAGATCCGTTTCACGTGCGGCTCGAGGTCGGCGGGCTTCATCCCCGTCTCGCTCGCCAGCACGTGGCGCGCCCAGTCGGAGAGCACAAGGAACTTCTCGCCCGGGCAACGCTTCACGAAGTCCACGCCGTAGGCGGCGCCGGAAGCGCCGGTCATCGCGACCAGATAGCGCGCCACGCTAGTAGAAGTACCCGCCGCCGGTCAGGCGCGCCGCGAGCACCGCAAGCAGCACGAAGACTCCCACGGCGATGTTCGTCTTGAAGAACGCGAGGTTCACGTTCTCCGCCCAGCGTTGCTCGAGCCACAGCAGCGCGACGGTGGCGGCGAAGCATATCGTGGTGGCGGCGAGCGGGACCGGGTTGGCCCAGCCCGTGAGCGGGGCCATGATGTATGTGTAGACGGAAGGCGCGTCGTGGTCGAGCCTGAACGCGAGCCGCCACAGCGTCCACCCCAGCGCGAGCATCGCGCACACGTGCAGCGCCCAGGACACGCGCAGTGCGCGCCCGCGCCCGAGCCAGACGACCAGGCTGTGCACACCGGCGCCGCGATCGAACGCCTCGTCCAGGGTGGCGTAGATGATGTCGAAGCCCGTCACCCAGAAAAGTGCGAACGCGGCGAGCCCCCACGCCGGTGGGCTGTCCTCAAGTCTCGGATGCGCCGCCGCGAATCCCGCGAGCGGCGCCAGCGCCAGCGCCACGCCGACGCCGGCGTGGCAGAGCGGCGTGAACCGCTTGAGGTAGGGGTAGAGCGCGAACACCGCGAACGGCACCACCGCCACGCGCAGGTACCAGGGCCCAAGTGCTGCGCAGGCGGCGGCGTACGCTGCGGTGCTCGCGACCAGAAGCACTACTGCTTCGGCCAGCTTCATCCGGCCGGCCGGCAGCTCGCGGCTGGCTGTGCGCGGGTTGCGCGCGTCGAGTCGGCGATCGATCAGCCGGTTGAGCGTCATTGCGGCCGTCCGGGCGCCCACGGCGGCCACGGCCACCAGCGCCCAGCGCCCGGCCGAGAGTGCCGGCCCGCGCGCCGAGAACACCCCGGCGAGGATCAGGGGCAGCGAGAACAGCGTGTGCTCGAAGCGCACGAACGAAGCGTAGGTGCGCAGGCGGCCGGGGGCGGGCAGGGCGGAGGTGGCGCTGGTCATGGGGATGGGCACCGCGGAATCCGGTGCGGCCAGCGAGTCTAGCCGCGTTCGCGAGGGTCACCAAGCCTGCTGATCGCCCGGTCCTGGCCCGGCGCCGCGCGGTGGGCGAAGCGCGCCACTGCCCAGCGCGCGGGCGGCGCCATCGCGTACGCCTCTGCTCCCCGGCGCGCGCACCCTCGCGCCCCGCTCGAGCCCGCCGTTGCGCCCCGGCGCGCCCGGGGGGGTGCGATCCCAGCGCGGGGGCATTGGCAGGAGCGGTCCGCTGTGGTCGAATCGCCCGCCATGCCTCCCCCGACCCCTCGCGCGACGACCCCTCTGGGGACGGCTCTCATCACGCTCCGGAACGTGGCGAGACTGGAGCGATAATCCATCCTCGCTCGCCGGCGCGTGCACGGCCGTCTCGGCGGCCGGTTCGTTCGAGACCCTCACCCGGAGCGCCTGAAGTGATCTCACCCTTGCTTCTCTCGGTCCTGCTCGCGAGTGGCACCCCCGACACGCTGGTCGTCCCCATGCGAGAGATCGTCGTGAGCAGCTCGCGCGTGCGCGAGTCGCTGCTGCGCACCCCCTCCGCGGTGAGCGTGCTCACGCGCGCGCAGTACGCGAATGCGCGCGGCATCGGCCTCGATGACCTGCTCGTGGGCGTGCCCGGCGTGCTCGTGCAGAGCCGCGGCGGCGCGCAGGACGTGCGCATCACCATCCGTGGCTACGGCGCGCGCGGCAACGGCGAGCGCTCGAACGCGGGCAGCATGCGTGGCATCCGCGTGCTCTCGGACGGCATCCCGATCTCGGAGCCCGACGGCCGCACGGCGCTCGACCTGGTGGACGTGGGGCTCGCGGACCGCATCGAGATCTCGCGCAGCAACCTGTCGGCGCTGTACGGCAACGCCTCGGGCGGCGTCGTCAACCTGCGCACCGACCTCGACTTCAATGACAGCTACCTGAGCGTGGACGAGCGCGGAGGTTCGTTCGGGCTCCGCCGCGACCAGGTCGTGTACGGCTTCGTGGCGGGCCGCGGGCGCGGCCAGTTGAGCGCCTCGAACAGCTCGTTCAACGGCTGGCGGGCGCACAGCAACAGCCAATCGGCCCAAGCCCACCTGCGCTTCAGCGCCCCGCTCGGCGACTCGAACAACGACCGGCTGCTGTTGATCGGTGACTTCGCGAACAACCTGATCCGGTTCCCCGGCCCGCTCACGCAGGCGGAGTATGACGCCGACCCCGAACAGGCCTCGCCCATCTACGTGTCACGTGACGAGCGGCGCTTCAACCGCATCGGGCGTGTGGCCGGAACGTTCGAACACCTGTTCTCGGACCAGCAATCCATCTCGCTGAGCCTGTTCGCCGAGCCGAAGTTGCTGCAGCGTTCGGAGCGCGCGCGTTTCCGCGACTTCACCCGTTTCCACGTCGGTGGCCAGGCGGTGTGGAGCCTGGACAGGCCCGTCCGCGACGGGCTCCGGTCGCGCACCGCCGCCGGAGTGGACGAGGCGCTCCAGGACGGCTCGATCCTGTTCTGGAACCTGAACCCCGACGGCACGCGCAACACGACGATCCGCGCCAACAAGCGCGAGGGTGCGAACAGCGCGGGCGGCTTCGTGCAGCAGGCGTTCACCTGGAACGACCGCTGGATGGTGCAGGGCGCGCTCCGCTACGACAACCTGTGGTACGTGTCGCAGGACTTCCTGGACCCCTCACTCGACGCGCAGAAACACTTCACGCGCCTGACCCCCAAGGTGTCGGTGAGCTGGACGGAGCGCGAGCACACCGTGTTCGCCGCCTTGGGCGGCGGCGTCGAAGCGCCAGCGTTCAACGAGATCGACCCGCCGCCGCCTTACGACGTGACCACGTCGTTCAATCCGTTCCTCGAAGCCATGCGTTCGACCACGTACGAGCTCGGCGCGCGCGGCTCACTCGGCAACGGATTCGGGCGCTGGGGCTACGACGCGGGCCTCTACTGGATCGACACGGACAATGACATCGTGCCGTGGAACGGCGGCGCCTACTTCTACACCGCCGGCCGTACCCGGCGTCGCGGCGCGGAGGCTGGGCTCGACTGGCGGCCGACCACACGCCTGTCGCTCTGCGGCACGGGCACGATCTCGAAGAACGAGTACGAGGATTACCGCAATGACGTCGGCGACTTCTCGGGCAACGACATGCCGGGCCTGCCGTCGATCATGTGGTCCGCTTCGGCGCGCGTGGAGCTGCCGCGCGGGGTCGGCGTGACGGTCTCGAACGAGGGGCTCGGTGAGTACTTCGCCGACGACCAGAACTCGGTGAAGACGTTCAAGTACGGTCTGCTCCACGCGTCGCTCGATTACGCGGTCCGCGGCGAAAACCTGGGCTTCCGCGCGTTCGTCTCGGGGCGGAACCTGCTCGACACGGATCACATCGCCTCGGTGTTCATCAATCCGCTCTCGGACACGCCGGGCGGACCGCTCCGTTACATCGAGCCCGGACTGCCGCGGCAAGTCGTGGCGGGAGCTTCGCTGACTTACTGACGAGACGGTTCGGGTCGCGCGGCCGCGGTCCTTACGGGATCGCGGCCGCAGGCCTGTCC
>JAHFBX010000213.1:2894-5825 GCA_023249815.1 Candidatus Eiseniibacteriota bacterium | reverse complement strand
CGGGCCTGCTCCGCGGACACTCGAACGTCTTCGACCGCGGGCAGCAGCGGTTCGTGCTCTTCGCTGGCGGCTCGGGCACCGTGCCGAAGCCCTGGGACCTCATGAACGACGTCTGGATCCTCGACGTCTCCAGCACGCCGACGTGGACCATGGTGCCGCACGGGGGTGTCGAACCCGGCGGGCGGCTCGACGCCCAGTACGGCTACGACGCGGCACGGAATCGGCTGCTCATCTTCGGCGGCTATGGGCGTCACTATCCCACGACGCCGTTCGAATACCTGAACGACGTTTGGGAGCTGTCCCTCGACGGTACGCCGCATTGGACGGAGATCTTCCCCGCCGGACAGGCACCCGCCGGACGCCTCGCGGGCGCGGCGGTCTACGACCCGATGCGGCAGCGCTTCGTCGGTTTCGGCGGCACGCAGGGCCTGCCGGTGGACACGTGGTCGCTCAACCTGCAGGGCAACGCCAACTGGCAGAACGTGCCCACGAACGGTGCCCGTCCGAACGGCGGCTATGGCATGACCTCGGTCTACGATGCGAAGCACGACCGCATGCTCATCTTCGGCGGGTCGACGAGCGACGACTACTACGGCGCGACGAATGACGTGTGGGAGCTGAAGCTGCGGGGCAATCCGAACTGGACGCTCATCAGCACGACTGGTGTGCGCCCCGGCGCGAGACGGCACGGCGCCGCGGTCTTCGATCCGCTCCGGAACCGCATGGTGATCTACGGTGGGGCCATCGCGGAGCCGGGCTCGGCAACGTTCTTCGGCGACGCGTGGGCGCTCGACTTCAACAGCGACCCGCCGGCCTGGATCGAACTGCACCCGGGCGGAACGCTGCCGTCCGTTCGCGACAACATGCCGGCAGCGTACGATGCGCTGAACGACCGGATGATCGTCTACGGCGGCTGGAGCGGCAGTCAGTTCCTCTCCGACACGCAGTTTTTGACCTGGGGTGGCTCGAGCTCGGAGGCGCTGCTCACGGGATCGGGGAGTGCGACGCCGACCGCCGCGCACCTCGAGTGGGACGTGGACGACGCAACCGGCACCCATGCGGCCGTCTACCGCAAGCCGCTCGGAGGGGCGTGGACGGCGCTCGCGTTGACGGAGGTCGACGGGGCCGGGAACGTGAGCTTCGACGACGCCACGGTGACCGAAGGCCAGAACTACGACTACATGATGGTCGTGGGCTCGCAGCGCGGCGAGACGTTCGGCGGCACCACGTCGATCGAGGTGCCCTTGACCGTCGACGTGGAGGCGTCCGCGTCGGACTTCGCACTGCATCGGGTCGTGCCGAACCCGGTGGCGCACGACATGGCGGTCTCGCTGTCGCTGCCGACCTCCGACCCCGCGACGTTGGAGCTGATCGACGCGGCGGGGCGGCGCTGGTTCGGACGCGAGGTCGGTGGGCTCGGGGCTGGCATCCACCGCGTCGAGCTCGCGCCGGGACCGGTCCCCGCGGGACTCTACTTCCTGCGCCTCCAGCAGCGCGGTCGCGTGGCCATGACCCGCGTGGTGATGCTGGGCGTCCGGTAGCGCCCTCCTAGAGTCGATCGCAGACGCGAGCCGGTCCTCACCGACCGGCTCGCGTTCGTCACGCGGTCGAGCGCGAGCTCACGCGCTGAAGTCAGTACGGGTCACGGAGTTGACGGCCTCTCGCGGCGTGGTGTACACCCTTCCGTCCCAAGCTCCGTGGGGCTGTAGCTCAGCTGGGAGAGCGCTTGCATGGCATGCAAGAGGTCGACGGTTCGATCCCGTTCAGCTCCACCAACTTCGTGAAACGACGGCGGGCGACACGGGCACACGTTCCGGGTTCCGGGCGCCCGGCCCCTCGAGGGAGGCCCCAGTGATGGTGTTCGTGCTCATCGTGTTGGCCGCGGCATCACGTCTGCTGCCCCATCCTCCGAACTTCGCGCCCGTTGCTGCCCTCGGGCTCTTCGCCGGCGCATTCGCGGGGCGTCGCGGCGCATGGCTCGTCGCGTTCGGCGCGCTGCTCGCCTCCGACGCCGTGCTGGGCTTCTACCACCCCGTCAGCATGTTCTGGAACTACCTCGCGTTCGCGGCCTGCCTGCTGCTGGGTTCGGGTTGGCTCGCGCGCGGCCGCTCGTTCGGCCGCATCGCCGGCGCGGTGCTCGCGAGCGCGGTGACGTTCTTCGCGCTCTCGAACTTCGGGATGTGGGCGAGCGGTTATTACCCGCGTACGTGGGCCGGGCTCGTCGAATGCTACGTCGCCGCACTGCCGTTCTTCCGCAACACGCTCGCTTCCGACGTGCTCTACAGCGCCGTGCTATTCGGAGGGCACGCGCTGCTCGTGCGCTGGTTCCCTCGCACGGAGGCTGTCGCCGCGCGCGGCTGACCGCGGCCGGTCCCGAGACGCCCCGGCGATCCCGATCGCCGGGGCGAATCGCTATCCGGTCCGGATCGGACGGCTGGGCCGGCCGGTACTGATGCCGCTTCGAGGAGCAGCGCGCGCGTCGCAGGCGAGAGCCACTCGACTTCGCCGGGTTGGGCGGCGAACACATGACCCCCGGCGTCCACGACCCAGGTGTAGGGGAGGCTCGGGCAAGTGAGGGATCGCTGCAGGTCGCGCCGGTGGTCGAGCAGCACGGGCACGGTGAGACTCAGCCGCGCCGCGAAGCGCGCCACCGAGGGGAACGGGTCGAAGCACACGACCGCGACGCGGAGCCGGCCCTCCGCCACCTCGGGCAGTGTTCGCACCAGCGAATCGAGCGCCAGCACCTGGGCGCGGCCATGGAGCTCCCACGGCGCCCAGTAGTGCACCAGCCACGCCACGCGCCCGCTCGCGATCCTCGAAGCGCCCACCGGGACGCGCGGCAGCGACACGTCGAACGGTGGCAAGGAGCGGGTCGCCGCGCGCGCGAGCGGCCTCGGCACGTCACCCGGCCGGGACACCATGAACAGGTTC
>JAHFBX010000213.1:0-2884 GCA_023249815.1 Candidatus Eiseniibacteriota bacterium | reverse complement strand
TCCCAGCACGAGCACGACCGCGGCAAGTCGAACGCTCATGTCGTCCACCCGCGCGAACGGCGATGGAGGATGCGCACGCCACGAGTCTAGCCCGGACAGCGGCATTCCGAGCTAGTGGGGGGACGGTCCCCGCGTCAGGAGGCGCGTCGCCACTGCCCCGAGGGGGTGTCGCGGGGCGGGGTACGCTTGCGAGACGAGACCTCGGGTCGCGGCGGCGTGGCCGCGCTGCGCTTCGTGGCGTGGCCGCACTTGGGACAGAACGCCCACGCGGCCTCGACGCGGCGCTGGCAGTTCGAGCAATGTTCGCCCACGAAGTGCCCGCACGTGTAGCAGTACTCGAACTCCTGCGACACGACCGTGTTGCACGAGCCGCACAGTTTCACGCCCTGTTCGGCCAGGTAGACGACCCGCGCCACCTCTTCGAGCGTCGTGATCCCGCGCAAGGTCTTTTCGAGCCCGTCCTCGCCGATCGGCCGCATGCCGGCCTGGAGTGCCAACTTCCGCACCTCGCCGTCGTTCACGCCGCGCACGATGTGGCTGCGCATGCTGTCGTCCACCTCCAACACCTCGAAGATGCCGGTGCGGCCGCTGAACCCGCTCTGCCGGCACTGCGGACAGCCGGCGCCGCGATAGAGCGTCACGCTGCCTTCGGTCGCGACGGCCCCGCCCAGGCGATTGAGCGTGCTCACGTCGACCTCGTGGGACTCCTTGCAGCGGGTGCAGATGACGCGCACCAAGCGGATGCTCACGACGCCGATCAGCGCGCTCGCCACCATGAATGGCTCGAGTCCCAGGTCCACGAGTCGCGTCACCGCACCCGCCGCGTCGTTCGTGTGCACCGTGCTCAGTACGAGGTGGCCCGTCACCGAGGCGCGGAACGCGATCTGCGCCGTCTCGCGGTCGCGAATCTCGCCGATCATGATGACGTCCGGATCCTGGCGCAGGATCGCGCGCAGTGCCGCGGCGAACGTCTTCTTGGCCTTCTCGTCCACCTGCACCTGGTTCAGTCCGGGCAGCTGGTACTCGACCGGGTCCTCCACCGTGGTGATGTTCCGGGTCACGTGCTTGATGGACTCGAGCGCGGAATAGAGCAGCGTGGTCTTGCCCGAACCGGTGGGGCCGGTGACGAGCACGATGCCCTGAGGCCGCTCGAGGAAGGTGCGGAAACGGCGGAGGTCGCGCTCGCTCATGCCGAGATTGGCAAGGTCGACCTTGTTACGCTGCGTGTCCACGACGCGCATCACGACCTTCTCACCGCCCGTCACCGGCAACGTGGAGACGCGCATGTCGATGCGGTGGCCGGAGATCTCGGCGACCAGGCGCCCGTCCTGTGGCACGCGCTTCTCGGCGATGTCGAGGTTGGAGAGCACCTTGAGGCGGGACACGATGGCGCTCTGCGTCCACTTCGGCAGCCGTTGCTCCTCGCGGAGGAGCCCATCCACGCGCAGCCGGATGACAAGTTCGGAGCTCTGCGGCTCGATGTGAATGTCACTCGCGCCCTCTTCGACGGCGCGGTGCAGCAGCCAGTTCGCGAGCCGCACGATGGGCCGCCCCTCGGCCTCGCGCTTGAGCTCGTCGACCGCCTCGCCCTCCTCGTGCTCGGCGATGGCGTTCACCACCACGTCGTCCTCGGTCTGGATGATGCTCTTGACGACCTCGTTCATGGACGAGTCGAGGTGGTAGTAGCGGTCGATGGCGTCCGCGATCTGGGACGCGGACGCCAGCACCGGCTTGATGAACATGCCGGCATGGAAGCGAAGGTCCTCGAGCGCCGATACGTTGAGCGGGTCCGCCATCGCCACGACGAGCGTTTTGCGGCCCTCGAACTCGATGGCGAGGGCCGTGTAGCGTCGCGCCATGTCCTCCTTCACCTTGGCCACCGCCTGCTCGTCCACGGTCGCGGACTCGAGGTCCACGAGCGGTAGGCCGAGCTGCTGCTGGAGCAACGTGAGGAGCTGGTGTTCTTCGAGGAGGCCCATGCGAAGCAACACGGCGCCGAGCATCTGCCCCGACCGTTTCTGTTCCACGATCGCCAGTTCAAGGCTTTCGGGGGACAGCAGTTGAGCTTCGATCAGCATCTCGCCGAGTCGCTTGTGTCCGCTCGCCATGGGGGCTCCGGTGCAGGGGAGGAAGGGCTGCGAGAGCGTTATCGGCCGGGAGCAGGGGGGGGTTGAGTTCGAGTCGCGCTCGGGTGAACTCCCCCGAGTGGTGCGGGCCTTGTCATCGCCGCACCATTCGAACCGCTGCGCTGGCTGGCCTTCCGAGCGCGTGCTAGCGTCGCGTCGTGGACTCCCAGCACCCGGCCGGCACCGCCGCCGAGCCTGCGCCTGCCGCGGAACACGGCCTGCCGCGGATCTCCGTGCAATCGCTCATCGGACCCGAAGGCATCGCGGGGCCCGAGCGATTCCAGGAGCTGTTGCGTGCCGCCAGCCGCCAGTGCCGACGCCTCGTGGACTGCGAGCGCGTGCGCATCTGGGTAGCGCGAAGCGGCGGCCGCCGACTTGTCACCCGGGATTTCCCGGAGGGCGGCGGGCCGCCTCGCGAGTTGCGCATGGGCCGCGGCGACGGGCTCGCGGGCTGGGTCATGATGGAGGGTGCGGCGCTCCGGCTCGCCCCCGGGGATCCGCGCCCGCCGGAGCTGGTCGGGGACGGGCATCTTGGCACCTCCGCGCTCGTGTTGCCGTTGTTCCGCCGCGGCGAGCCGTTCGGAGCCATCGAGTGTCTCGGCAAGCGCGACGGCGCATTCACCGCCGCCGACTTCGACCGGCTCGAGCTCGCCGCCGAGGGCGTGGCGTTCGCGCTCGACTACGCACTGCTGTCCCAGGAGATCGAGCGCCGGGCGCTCGAGAAGGATGTGCTGCTCGAGCTCACGCGCCGGCTGGCC
>JAHFBX010000212.1 GCA_023249815.1 Candidatus Eiseniibacteriota bacterium | reverse complement strand
CATCCGTGCACCGTTCGCCGGCACGACAGGGATCCGGCAGGTGAACCCCGGGCAGTACGTCCACAGCGGCGACCCGGTGGTGCCGCTCCAGGCCATGGACGCGGTGTACGTGGACTTCTCCGTACCGCAGCAGAGTCTCAGTTCGCTGCGCGTTGGCGCGTACGTTCGCGCCACGGTCGAGGGCAGCCACGACGGTGTCTACCGGGGACGCATCACCGCGATCGACCCGGTGGTGAGCGACGCCACGCGCAACGTGCAGGTCCAGGCCACGTTCCCGAACCCGAGCGGACAGCTGCGGCCCGGCATGTACGCGTCGATTCGCTGCATGGTGGGAAGGGGCGAGCCCACGGTCGCGCTGCCCACGTCGGCCATCAACTACGCGCCCTACGGTAATTCCGTGTTCATCGTCGAGGACATGAAGGGCCCCGACGGCAAGACCTATCGCGGCGTCCGGCAGCAGTTCGTGAAACTGGGCCGCTCGGAGGGTGACCAAGTGGCGATCCTCGACGGTGTCAGGGCCGGGCAGGAGGTGGCCAGCTCCGGCGTGTTCAAGCTCCGGCCCGGCGCGGCCGTGGTCGTGGACAACAAGGTGATGCCGTCCGACAGCCCGGCGCCAAAGCCGGAAGACAGCTGATGAAGTTCACAGACCTGTTCATCCGGCGGCCGGTCCTGGCCATCGTCGTCAACCTCGTCATCTTGATCGCGGGCCTGCAGTCGATCCGCTCGCTGAGCGTGCGGCAGTTCCCGCGCACCGACGTCGCCGTGGTCACCGTGACGACGGTGTACGTGGGCGCGAGCGCCGACCTCGTGCGTGGCTTCATCACGTCGCCGGTGGAGCGCGTGCTCGCGAGCGCCGATGGCGTGGACTACATCGAGTCCTCCAGCGCCCAGAGCGTGAGCACGATCACCGTCCACCTGAAGCTCAACTACAGCACGAACGACGCGCTCACGCAGATCCAGGCGAAGGTCGCGGAAGTGCGCAACGATCTGCCGCCCGAGGCCCAGGCGCCAGTTATCCAGGTGCAGACGGCGGACGCCCAGTTTGCGGCCATGTACTTGGGGTTCGCTTCCAATGACCTTGACCAGAACCAGATCAGCGACTACCTGGTGCGCGTCGTGCAGCCGCGGCTGTCCGCGGTGAGCGGCGTGCAGCGGGCCGACATCCTGGGCGGGCGGACGTTCGCGATGCGCGTGTGGCTGAAGCCCGACCAGATGGCGGCGCATGGCCTGTCGGCGTCCGAGGTGTGGGGCACCCTGGCGCAGAACAACTCGCTCTCGGCGCTCGGGCGTACGAAGGGCACGATGACCTCGGTAAACCTCGTGGCGAACACCGATCTCAAGACGCCCGAGGAATTCCGCGCGATGATCGTGAAGCAGCAAGGCAGTGACGTCGTGCGGCTGGGCGACATCGCCGACGTGCAGCTTGGCGCCGAGGACTACGACACCGAAGTCAAGTTCAACGGGCAGACCGCCACGTTCATGGGTGTGTGGGTGTTGCCCACGGCCAACGCACTCGAGGTCATCCGCGACGTGCGCAAGGCCGTGGCCGAGCTGGAGCGCGAGCTGCCGGTCGGCATGACTGTGGGCATCCCTTACGACTCCACGCTCTACATCGAGCAGTCCATCCACGAGGTGCTGAAGACCCTGACCGAGACCCTGCTCATCGTGGTCCTCGTCATCTTCCTGTTCCTGGGCTCGATCCGCGGTCTCATCATCCCGGTCGTAGCGATCCCGGTGTCGCTCATCGGCGCCGTGTTCCTGATGAGCGCCGCCGGCTTCACGATCAACTTGCTCACGCTGCTCGCCATCGTACTCTCGGTGGGGCTCGTGGTGGACGATGCGATCGTCGTGGTCGAGAACGTCGAGCGCCACGTGCACCTGGGCGAACCGCCATTCCAGGCCGCGATCCACGCCGCGCGCGAGCTGGTCGGGCCGATCATCGCCATGACCATCACGCTCGCGGCCGTGTACACGCCGGTGGCGCTCCAGGGCGGGCTCACGGGCGCGCTGTTCCGGGAGTTCGCGTTCACGCTTGCCGGCGCGGTCATCATCTCCGGCGTGGTGGCGTTGACGCTTTCGCCCATGATGGGCTCGCGGCTGCTGCGCGCGGGTGACAACGAACGTGGCTTCGCCGGGTTCGTCAATCACCAGTTCGAGCGCTTCCGGCAGAAGTACATGTCCATGCTCGCGGGCACGCTCCAGAACCGCTCCGTGGTGCTGGTACTGTGGCTGATCGTCGTGCTGCTCATGGTCCCGTTCTACATGTTCACGCAGAAGGAGCTGGCGCCCGGCGAGGACCAGAGCGTCGTGTTCGGCGTGGTGCAGGCGGCTCCGAACGCGACACTGGACCAGACGCGCCTGTTCGCCACGGGCGTGTACGAGGTGTTCCACTCATTTCCCGAAGCCAAGAACATCTTCCAGATCACGACGCCCGGTGGCGGCTTTGCGGGCATGGTCACCTCCCCCTGGAACGAACGGAAGAAGAGTGCCGCGGCGCTGCAGATGGAGGTGGCTGGAGGCTTCTCGCGCATCCCCGGCGTGCGCGGTATCGCGCTGGTCCCACCGTCGCTGCCGGGAGGTGAGGGCTTCCCCGTGGACCTGGTCATCGCGTCCACGGCCGAGCCGGAGCAGCTTCTGGCGATCGCCGGTCAGCTCGTGGGGAAGGCTTACGCCAGCGGCAAGTTCATGTACGTGGACACCGACCTCAAGTTCGACCAGCCGCAGGCTGAGGTGGTGTTCGACCGTGACAAAGTGCGCTCCTTGGGCGTTGACCTCAACAAGGTTGGGCAGGACCTGTCACGCATGCTGGGTGGGAATTTCGTCAATCGGTTCAGCGTCCAGGGCCGGAGCTACAAGGTCATCCCGCAGATCAAGCGGGCCGAACGGCTCACGGCCGAGCAGCTGGAGTCCATCTACGTCAGCGGCCCCGAGGGCAAGCTGGTGCCCTTGTCCACGTTCGCGACGCTCAAGACCACCACGCAGCCACGCGAGCTCAAGCGGTTCCAGCAATTGAACGCCGTGCGGCTGCAGGGGGTGATCCCGACTGGCGTGCCGCTCGATGAGGCGCTGGGCTTCCTCGAGACCGAGGCACGGCGGACGCTGCCGCCGGGCTACGCCATCGACTTCGCCGGCGAGTCCCGGCAACTGCGCGCCGAGGGCGGCCGTTTCCTCGGCGTGTTCCTGCTCTCCGGCATCCTCATCTTCCTCGTGCTGGCGGCACAGTTCGAGAGCTTCCGTGATCCGTTCGTGATCCTCGCCGGATCGGCGCCGCTGGCGCTCTCGGGATCGCTCATGTTCATGTTCTTGGGGCTGAACACGCTCAACATCTACAGCCAGGTGGGCCTCATCACGCTGGTCGGGCTCGTGGCCAAGAACGGCATCCTGATCGTGGAGTTCGCGAACCACCTCCAGGAGCGCGGCTTGGACAAGGCCCGAGCGGTCATCGAGGCGGCTGGCACGCGTCTGCGCCCTATCCTCATGACCACGGCCGCCACGGTGTTCGGCCACCTGCCGCTCATCCTCGCACGCGGTCCCGGCGCGGGCGCCCGCAACAGCATCGGTCTGGCGTTGGTCACGGGCATGGTCATCGGCACCGCGTTCACGTTGTTCGTGGTCCCCGCGGTCTACACCGTGGTGGCGAAGGCTCACCGCCGCGAGCAGGCGCTCGAGGAGACGCCGGACCTGGGCGGCCTCACGGAGGGCGCGCCGTCCTGATCGGAGGCGCGTCGTTCGCGAGATGAGTGGTGACGAGAGCGGCGGCGGGACTCGACCCCCGGCGCCGCCATCGCATCCGACGCTCAGTCGAGCGCTTAACGAGCTTGAACGCTCCGTGGGACCCTACGACTCGCGACATGGCCATCTCTCTTGGGGACCTTTGCGTCTCTTGCCCGGGTGCACCGGCCGCGGCGCCGGCGCTCTCATGAGTGCTTGGGATAGCCCTTCTCGGGGGCTTCAACGAACCAGTGACACTCGGCTCGAGACCGAACGGCCTCCGGCCTCGAGCGTGACGAAGTACAGACCGGCCGGTACCTGGCGGCCGGCCGAGTCACGGCCGTCCCACGCCAGCGTCGCCCTTGTCGGCGCCGACACCCGCTGCTCGAAGCGGCGCACCAGTCGCCCGCGGACGTCCATGACGCTCATGCGCATGGGTCCCGCCCGTTCCAATTCGATGACGAATGCGGCGCGCCCACGGGCCGGGTTGGGAGCGACGTGAAGGGCGAGTCGTGAGGGCCCGGTGAACGGCCCGGCGTCGAGCGACACGCCGATCCCGATCGTCGCATCCGTCGAAAACGCGGGATTCACGAACAAGCCGGCGTTGTAGAACTGCAGTCCGGGAAGGAACTGCACGTGCGTGACCTGCGGCGTGTTCGAGGCCTGGAAACGCAGGTGATAGATCTGGCCGGGTCCGGTCACGGACGCGCCGGCGCATAGCATGACGTCGGCGATCGAGAGCTGGCCGGTGGTCGGCGTGAAGCGGTGGAAGAAATTGCCGCACGCGCCGGTCATGAGCGTTCCCTGCTGCTGCGAGATGGGCGCGAGCGGGATGAACGTGAGCGCGGCCGGGTCGAATCCGATCACCGCGTCGAAGCCATTGATCGACGACCCCGCCTGTGAGAGGACAAGGTCGAGGTCGAAGACGGCACCGGGCGCGACCTCCGACGTGCCGGGAGCCAGCTGCACGTGCACGCCCTGGGCGCCGGCCACGGCGGCTCCCCCGAGCGTCGCCGCCATGGTGGCGACGCATGCGAGCCGCGCGAGCCCACGCGGTGGAATTCTCACCCGGACCTCCCGACTTACGAGACTGCCGAACCTGCGACCGCCCGCCGGTCGGCCGACCCGGCGCGCACCACGGCACGCCGGGCCGCCGCCCGCGGGGCTGGAATCACTTCACGTGGATCACGGTGCGGGTGAAGCGACCGCGCGGGGTGTCGAGGCGTGCGTAGTACACACCCGCCACCACCGCCCGCCCGTCGTCGTCCCGACCGTCCCACACCACGTCGTACTCGCCCGGCTCGCGCACCTCGCTCACCAGCGTGCGCATCCGCCGTCCATCCACCGAGTAGAGCGCCAGCTCCACCCGGCCCACCCGCGACAGGCTGAACGGGAACGTCACCGTCTGCCGGAACGGGTTCGGCCGCGCCACCGCCAGCTGCGTCCTGGCCGGTGCGACCGCCGGCGTGCGCAGTTCGTGCCCGACCGCCACCTTGCCGTTCTGCGCGTCGCGGCCGTCGAGCGACGCGATCTGGAGCCTGGGATCGCCCGCCGCGATCACGCGGAAGCGAACCACCGCCAACTCACCCTCGCCCGCCACGCCACGACCCGCCAGCGCCGCCGCGTCCACCGTACCCGGCTTCGCCGAGAACGTCTGGCCGCCACGGCTCGCCCACCACTCGCCGGTCGCCTGGTCCACCGGCTCGACCACCGCCGGGTCCCACGACAGCCGCGTCGAGAGCGCCAGCAGCGCCCCGGTCGCGCGCAGCGACAGCCGCGCGGTCAGCGTCTGACCCGGCGTGCCTCGCGCCGGGGCTTCGAGCAGCACCGCGTCGGAGGCCACGGTGCCCGTGCCGCTCGCCACCGGCGCCAGCGCCGGGCCCGCAGCGCCCAGCCCGTAGTTGATGGCGAACATCACCAGGTCCTCGAAGTCGATGCGGTCGTCCGTCAGCGGCCGCCCGTCCACGTACGCCGTCGTCGTCGGCCCCACGTCCAGGTAGTTCACCGACGCCATCGCGGCATTCGTGAGACCGTAGTTGGTGCCGAGCAGCGAGATGTCCTCGCCGAAGACCTTGTTGTTTCCGGTCGCCAGGACGATTCCGTTGCTGACATCGCCCAAGTGG
>JAHFBX010000211.1 GCA_023249815.1 Candidatus Eiseniibacteriota bacterium | reverse complement strand
AACGCTACCGCGGGGATGTCGAGCGCCAGATGCTCGGCGAGCGCGTCGTGCAGAAGCTGTTCCCGCGGAAGGCCGTGCCACAGGCCGAGGCCGAGAGGTATTACAACGAACACAAGGACGACTTCCCCAAGGTGCCGCCGCAGTTGAAGCTGCAGGTCATCCAGCTCACGCCGTCACCGGATTCGGCCGCGCTCAAGGCGGGCAAGGCTAAAATCGACGCCATCCGCAAGCGGCTCATGTCCGGCGAGAGGTTCGCCAAGGTTTCGGCCGAGGTCTCGGACGATCCCGCCACCGCGAACTCCGGTGGCGACCTCGGCTTCTTCCGTCGCAGCCAGATGGAGCCGCAGCTCGAGGACGCCGCGTTCGGGCAGGCTCCCGGCAAGCTCTCGGCGCCGCTGCGCACCGCGTTCGGCTGGCACCTGGTGGAGACCCTCGAGCGCGACACCGTGCGCAGCCCGGCCGGAAAAGACTCGCTGACCGCCGACGGCAAGCCGATCGAAGAGGTGCACGCGCGCCACATCCTGGTGAAGGTCACGCCAACCGACGCCGACATCGAGCGCGCGTTCGACCAGGCGAAGAAGGTTCGCGAGCAGGCCGCCAAGGGCGGAGACTTCACCGCGCTCGTCAAGCGCTACAGCATGTACCTGGGCAACGCCGGCCCCGACGGCGACGTGGGCTACCTGAGCCTGGGCCAGCTCCAGCCGAGCATTCGCGCCGGGCTCGAGGATCTCAAGGTGGGCGACGTGAGCGAGGTGCTCACGAACCCACAGGGCTTCAACATCTTCAAGCTCAACGACCGCAAGCCGGAGCGGTCCTTCGAGCTGGCGGAGATCAAGGACGAGCTTCCCGACGCCGTGGCGCAGGCACAGTTCCGCGTGAAGTACGAGGTGTGGTTGAAGACGCTGCGCGGCAAGGCCCAGATCGAGTACCGCGACCTGTAGTCTGGCGGGACACCCGCCAGCTCCGGGGCGCCCGGACCATCGCCAGGAGGCGAGATGATCTCATTCGAGCACGTGACCAAGCGCTACGGAGAGCGCCTCGCGCTCGACGACGTGACGTGGCGGATGGAGGAGGGCGAGTGCGCCGTCATCCACGGCCACAGCGCCGCCGGCAAGACCACGCTGCTCCGCCTCATCACGCACGAGACACAGCCCACGTCCGGCGTGGTGACCGTGGGCACGTTCCGCGGCGGCCGGCTGTCGCGCTCGCACCGCGCGCTATTGCGCCGCACGATCGGCGTCATCTACGAGGACTTCCGGTTGCTACCCGACCGCACGGTGTACGAGAACGTGGCGCTGTCGCTGTACATCGCGGGGCAGCACCTGGAGGCTGACCTCCATCCCAAGGTGCGGCGCGCGCTGCACGAGGTCGGGCTCGAGGCGCACCGCGACCTGCTGCCGGCGGAGCTGTCGTACGGCGAGCGCCAGCGCTGCGCGATCGCGCGCGCCATCGTGAACCGGCCCGCGCTGATTCTCGCCGACGAGCCCACTGGCGCGCTCGAACCGAAGAGCGCCGCCGAGGTGCTGTCGCTGCTGCTGCGCATCCATCGCGAAGGTGCGGCGCTCCTGCTCGGCACGACGCGCGCCGAGGTGGCCAACGTCATCGGTGGCCGGCGCTACGTGCTCGAGGACGGCCGGCTGCGTGACGCGGCCGTCGCCGCGCCCGCCGGCGCTGCCGCGGGAGGGGCCTGAGCCATGTTCCTCTACTTCTGGCGCGAGGCCTGGCGCAGCTTCCGCGCGCATCGCGGGCTCGCCGTGACCTCGGTGCTGTCGCTCACCGCCGCGCTCACGCTGTGCGGCATCTTTGTGCTGTTCGACCACAACGCGCGCCAGGCCTTGAACGCCATCGGCGATCGCCGCGAGATGATCGTGTACCTGAAGGACGACATCTCCGACGTCCAGCTCTCGACGCTCACCGACAAGGTGAAGCTCTACTTCGGCGAACCCACCTATGTGAGCCGTCAACAGGCCTGGACCGAGCTCTCGGAACAGCTCGGCGACCCCGCGCTGCTCTCCGGCGTCGAGGACAACCCGCTCCCCGCCTCGCTGCGCGTGCGGTTGAAGCCCGAACTCCTGAACTTCACCGCCATGGAGCAGGCCGCGAAGCAGGTGCTCGAGTTCCCCGAGGTCGAGGACGTGCGGTACGGCGCCGAGTACGTGCGGCGCCTGGACGAATTCTCGGCCGGCATGCGCGCCACCGCGTGGGCCGCGGGTGGCGTCGTGGCGCTCGCCATCGTGCTCATGCTGTTCAACACGCTGCGACTCACGCTGCTCGCCCGCCGGCACCAAGTCGAGGTCATGCTGCGCATGGGCGCGAGCGATCGCTTCATCGCCATGCCCTATGTGCTCGAAGGCCTCATGCACACCGGGCTCGCGGCCGTCGCCTCGCTGCTGCTCGTGTTCGCGCTGCAGCAGGGCCTCACCACGCGCCTGGCCGGGCTCACATTCCTGCCGTGGACGTGGTCGCTCTCGTTCGTGCTGCTGGCGCTGGGCGTCGCCTGGGTCGCGTCCACGGCGGCGCTCAACAGGATCCTGCGGACCATCGGGTCGTGATGCGTCCGTCGTTCTGGCACTCGCTACTCGTCGCGACGCTCGTGCTCGCGGTGCCGGCCGCCGTGGGGCTGGCGCAGGACAGCCTCGAGACCGCGAAGCGCCAGGAGCTCGAGGCGCTGCAGCGCCAGGCGCAGGAGAAACGCGCGCAGGCCGGCGCGCTGAAGGGCCAGGAGACGCGCGCGCTCGGCGCGCTCAAGCGTACCGAACGCGAGCTCATGGGCACGCGCCGCCGGTTGCGTGCGCTGGGGCAGCGCCGCGCACGGCTGGACCAGCAGCTCGAACTCACGCGCGCGAATCTGCAGCGCAGCGTGGAGTCGCTCCAGAACCAGCGCGCGCGGCTCGCGAAGCGGCTGCGCAGTATCTACATGGTCGGACCGGCGCGAGAGATGGAATTCCTCATCTCCACGCGCTCGTTCGCCGGACTCATGATGCGCTGGGACTTCCTGCAGATGGTGGCCGAGCAGGACCGGCTGCTACTCGACAACGTGCGTTCAGAGAAAGAGCACGTCGAGGCCAACGAGCGAAAACTCGAAGGTAACCTGACCGAGGTGCAGCGCACCGCGCAGCGCAGCACGCGTGAGTCGGACAAACTCGCGAGCCTGCGGCGGTCGCGCGCCAGCACCGTGCGCGAGATCCAGTCCAAGCGCAGCGAATACGAGGCCGCCGCGGCCGAGTTGGAGCGCAGCGCCCGCGCGCTCGCCGGGCTGCTCGCGCGGCTCGAGCGGCAGCGCCGCGCCGAGGCGGATCGCGCCCGCGGCGAGGGCCGCAACCCGCAGCCCTACAGCGGCGACTTCATCCGCGGCCAGGGCCAGCTCGATTGGCCCGTGCAGGGCAGCATCGTCGGCCGCATGGGGCTCGAGACCCACCCGCGCTTCGGCACCCAGGTGCGCAACGACGGCATCGACATCGCGGTGCCGGTCGGCACGCCCGTTCACGCCGTGGCGAAGGGCCGCGTGGACTTCGCGAACGACGACTACGAGGGCGTCGGCGGCATGGTCGTGCTGAACCACGGCGACGGCTACTACACGATCTATAGCCATCTCTCCGATGTGGCGGTCTCGACCGGCAGCGAGGTGTTGCCCGGCGCCGTCATCGGACACTCGGGTGAGACCGGGTCGCTCAAGGGCCCGATGCTGCATTTCGAAGTTCGCAAGGGATCGTCGCCCATGAACCCGGAGAGCTGGCTGAGGTAGGTAGCACACTCCGGACGCCGTCCGGCCCCTCCCTCCGCGCGTGCGGAGTTCTCCGCCGGGGCCTAGTATCGCGCCATGCTCGACGTGAAACTGGGTTCGTTGCTCGGACAGCCGGAGGTCTCGGCGTTCCTGCGCGGCATCGTGTCCCGCGGCCGCTACGCGAACGCCTACCTGTTCCACGGTCCGGCCGGCGTAGGCAAGTGCACGGCGGCGCTGTCGTTCGCGCGCGCCGCGCTGTGCGAGCGCGTCCCCGGCGCGGCGCCGGTCGAGTCCGAGCCGTCGCTGTTCGCCGAAGCGACGCCCGCGGCCGGCCGTGCCGGTGACGACGCCTGCGGCGAGTGCCGTGGCTGCGCCATGGCCGGCACGCTGCAGCACCCTGATCTGCATTTCTTGTTCCCGGTGTCCGCCAAAGACACCAAGGGCGATGCCCAGAAGATCGACGATGCAATCATCGAGGTGTTCGAAGCGCTGCGCAAGAATGCCTTACACGTATTTCAATATGAGCGCGCCGCGAGCATTCGCATCGATCAGACCCGCGAACTCCAGGCTCAGCTCGCGTACCGGCCGCACACCGCGTCGCGCCGCGTCGTCGTCGTGCGCGACTGCGACCGCATGCGTGAGGACCAGTTCTCCGCGCTTCTGAAGAGCATCGAGGAGCCGGCCGCCACCACGGTGTGGGTGCTCACGACGTCGCGCCTCTCGCGCGTGCCGGTAACCATCCGATCGCGCTGCCAGCGCGTGCGGTTCGCGCCGCTCGCGGAATCGCTCGTGCGCGACGTGCTGCGCGACAAGGCCGGTGTCGCGGACGAGAAGAAGGCTCGGTTGCTGGCCGCGATCTCCACGGGTTCGCTCGGACGCGCGCTCGCGATGCGGGACGAGCCCGATATGGCGATCGAACGAGACGCGGCGATCACGCTGCTCTCCCCGCCCGCCGCGGACCGGTTCGGCGGACTCTGGGCCGCGGTGCAGAAGTCGACCGGATACGGAAAGGCGGGGCGTGAGCGGCTGCGCCTGCGCATCGAGTTCCAGCAGCTCTGGCTCCGCGACCTGCTGCGCGCACGCTACGGCGCGCCGCGCGAGTCGCTGGTGAGTCCCGAGCGCCACGACGCGCTCCGTGCGCAGGCCGCCTCGCTCGACGCACGCGAGATCCGCCGGCGGCTCATGGTGCTGGAGGAGGCACTCCGGAGCATCGAGGGGAACATCTCGCCCGATCTGGCGCTGTTCTCGACGATGGCCCGCGCCGCGGGCGATCGCCTCGGCGAACGCGCCTGGCCGGCGCACCCGACGGGGCGTTGGGACGTCTGACTCGGGCCGTCGCCGGCCGGGTTTCCGCTCTGCTATCATCAAGTTCAGGAGCCCACCCCCCCGAGGGCCTGTTCCATAGCCGCCACGCCCTGCGAGATGTTCGCCCGGGCCCGCGGCACCCGAAGGTTGTACACGAAAGATCCCAGCCGCCCCTCCGGGCGGTGTGAGGCGGGCGCCCGCCCGCCATAGAGGTCCGACCATGTCGGAGATCATCCAGGTCTCCCTGCGCGGATCGCGCCGGGAATTCTTCCTCAACTCGCGGAACCTGTGGTTGCGCCTCCGCGACCGTGTCGTGGTGCAGGGCGAGCACGGCGAAACGCTCGGCAATGTGATCCTCAAGGATCCGACGCTCGTCGCGCTCAAGAAGCCCGGCAACGTCACGCGCGAGATCATCCGCAAGGCCGAGGAGGAAGACCTCGACCAGGACGACCACAACCTGGCGCTCGAGAGCGAGGCGTTCGACTACTGCCGGCAGCGCATCGAGCTTCGCGAACTCAAGATGGATCTGTCCGAGGTCGAGGTCGCGTTCCGCAAGAACCGCATCATGTTCTTCTTCACCGCCGATCAGCGCGTGGACTTCCGCGAGCTGGTGAAGGACCTGGCGAGCCGCTTCCAGACCCGCATCGAGCTGCGCCAGATCGGCGTGCGCGACCAGGCCAAGCGTGTGGACGGCTGCGGCCCCTGCGGGCGCGCGTTCTGCTGCTCGACGTGGATGAAGTCGTTCCATCCCGTCACGCTCAAGATGGCGCGCGAGCAGAACCTGTCGCTCAATCCCACGAAGATCTCGGG